>JBLRWS010000009.1:0-30579 GCA_047921075.1 Balneolaceae bacterium
GATTACGACTCGGGTTCCTGTTCCTGAGTCATGTTTTGTTTGGGCTCTTCAGCCTTCCGTGCTTCGATAAACGATCGAACCCCTGCAATCAGGAAAAAGATACAGACCAGGGCCATGATTGCCTGAGCAATCGATGCTGCCGGGCGTTCCAGTTCGCCGCCTCCAAGCACACCAAAAACACTGATCAAGCCGCCAAAGGAGCCCCCAAGGCCGAGAATGGCCAGAAGCAGAGCGGCGTGCATGGCGTGCTTTCGCATTGATTCTTTGGCATTGGCCAGTGCTCCGAGGCCGGCAAAGGCGAGTCCAAAAAAGGCGGGGATTAACGCGGTTGCGCTCGCGGCTCCGGTAAGGACATACGAGCCGATACCGAGCAAAATCAAAAGAATACCGATAGAGATGGTTAATTTAGGCATGATAGAAATGAACAATTAAGAGGTTTGTTATTGGATGGAAGATACAATTTTCCGAACTCTCCGCCGATTTACTCCCACATCGCCGTAGCCGTCGCGGCTGGCGGAACGGATATGAAGCCGGGTGCCGGGTTGGTTGGGCAGCTCCTCGGCAAAAAGAATCACATCATCCCGAAAACCAAACAGCGGAATTCGGAAGACGGCATCTATGCGCTGGCTATCGTCATTACGGGTTACCGATTCTGCGCCCATCTTGTGCAGTTGTTGTTCAGCCCGTTCAAGAAGGTCAAGAACAGCCCCATCCAGATGCCGTACCGTATGGGTACAGTTGGGAGAGTCGGGGCAGGGGTTGAGCTCCTGAATGTGGCTCGAGGCCGGACCCGCATCACCCGGAACCGATCCTTTAAACGGACCGAAAACGGTAAGCAGAATCAGAAGTGCAAAGATGATGGTTCCGATCAGTAGATAAAATAGAAGGCCGTCCATGAGTCAGGGTATGTTGATGGATGATTCCGGCATACCAACCAAAAGGACAACCGGCACGTTTCAGGCAGAGATTTTTTGCATGCGGTTGAGCACCGATTGCAGTTTCTCGGCAAAAAAGCGAACCTCCTCTTCAGTGTTGTCTTTGCCAAAGCTGACCCGGATGCTCGATTTGGCCAGATGATCGGGAAGACCGATGCCCGACAGCACATGCGAGGGCTCTACGGCTCCTGACGTACACGCCGAACCGTTGGATACGCAAATCCCTTCAATATCGAGGTTGAGCAGCAGCATTTCACCATCTATGGGATCGCTGGAATTGCACTCAAAACAGAGATTTACAATGTGCGGCACACCACCATCGGCCGGCCCATTGATACGGTAACGGCCCGGAATTCGATCCTCAAGCTCGCTCATTAACACCGATCGCAGGTTCTTCAGATGGGCCTGCCCGGTCTCCATCTCCTGCACGGATAACTCAAGGGCCTTGGCCAGTCCTACAATACCAACCACATTGCTGGTGCCGCCGCGCCGCCGCCGCTCCTGCGAGCCGCCCTGCAGCCACGGCAGCCACGGCGTGCCGTTACGAACGTAGAGTATACCGATCCCTTTGGGTCCGTAAATTTTGTGTGCACTGATGCTCAACGCGTCGACCCCCAACTCCTTCACGTTGATGGGCAGCTTTCCTGCACTTTGAACGGTATCGGAGTGAAACGGTACCTTTTTCTCGCGGCAGACAGCTGCGATCTCCTGAATCGGCAGGATGGTTCCAATCTCGTTGTTTACGTGCATCAGGCTCACGATGGCTGTATCGTCGGTAATGGCTTCGGCTACCTGCTGCGGTGTGATCATTCCGCTGCTGTCTGGCGAAAAATAGGTAACCCTGCAGCCGCGCATTTTCAGGCTTTGCGCCGGGTGAATCACCGCGTGATGCTCAATCGGAGAGGTGAGTATTTCCGTTTTTCGGGTGGCCTGAACCACTCCCTTTATCGCGGCATTGTCGCTCTCGGTGCCGCCGCTGGTAAAGATAATTTCAGACGGTTCAGCGCCAATCAGCGACGCAATTAACTCGCGGGCATCTTCAATGGCCACTTTACTGTCGCGGCCAAACTGATGGGGAGAGCTGGCGTTGCCAAACTTTTGGGTGAAATAGGGGTGCATCGCGTCCAGTACGCGCTCATCGACGGGCGTGGTGGAAGCGTGATCGAAATAGATAGGGTCCATAGTGTTACATCGGATAAGTTCGGGGTAAAAATATCGAATCTGATTCAGAAAAACAGAGATGTTTCTTTTCTGTTACAGAAACCGAAGTTCCATTTCCAAACCAAGCGCAACCACTGTATTTTAACAGAATCAGATAAAACGAACTCAATCCATCAATTCATGGCTAAAAAGACGCTTAAAAATACCAATCTGGAAGGGAAAACGGTTTTAATGAGAGTAGATTTCAATGTGCCGATTAAAGACGGCCGCATTACCGATGATAACCGTATCGTACAGGCGCTCGAGTCGATCCGATACGTGGTTGAGCAGGGGAGCAAGTTGATTTTGACCAGCCATCTCGGCCGGCCCGGCGGAGAGCCATCGGCAGAATTTAGCCTGAAGCCGGTGGCCGAACACCTAAAGACACTGGTAGATGTCCCCGTTCATTTTGCTGAGGATTGTATTGGAGAGAAGGCCGCCTCGGTTATTGATGCGGCAAACGCCGGTGAGATTGTCTTGCTTGAGAACGTGCGCTTCCATCCCCAAGAGAAAAAAAATGATCCCGAATTTGCCAGGCAGCTGGCGGCCCATGCCGATCTTTTTGTGAATGACGCCTTTGGCAGCAGCCATCGTGCCCACGCTTCGGTTGCCGGGGTCACGCAATTTCTGCAGCCGGCTCTTTCCGGTTTTCTTCTCGAAAAAGAGATTCAGTATCTCGAAGAGAGTATCAATCGTCCGTCTCGACCGTTTGTTGCCATTCTGGGCGGTGCCAAAGTGTCCGATAAAATAGGGGTGATCGAAAACCTTCTGAACAAAGTGGATACCATCATTATTGGCGGCGGGATGACCTATACATTTTACCGGGCAAAAGGGCTGCCCACCGGCAATTCGCTTTTGGAAGAAGATAAGATAGAACTGGCGGGAGAACTCTTACAAAAAGCCGGGGAAGCGGGTGTGGAGGTGATGCTCCCGATCGATTCGGTTGTCGCTAAAGAATTCAGTAACGATGCAGAGCATAAAGTGGTACCGCAGGATGGAATTGAAGAGGGATGGATGGCCCTCGATATTGGCCCCGAGTCGGCCATAGCGTTCAGCAACAGAATCAAACAGGCGCGCACGGTTTTATGGAATGGGCCAATGGGTGTATTTGAAATGGAGAACTTTGCAGATGGAACCTATACGGTTGCCCGAGCACTTGCGGATGCCACAGCCGGTGGTGCAACCACCATTATTGGCGGGGGAGATTCCGCTTCTGCCATTAAAAAAGCGGGTTTGCAGGATGATGTATCGCATGTTTCAACCGGGGGAGGGGCCAGCCTCGAATACCTCGAAGGAAAGGAGCTGCCGGGAGTGGCGGCGTTGACGGATAAATAGATGCCCGGTGTGCGTGGTGAATAGATCGCAGATGATGCGGATTTGGCAGATGTGTATTAGTGGGTTAGTTCTTTTTTCGAATCATCCAGGAAGAAAGCAGTAGTAGAGATAACCCAATGCATTGAAGTACTTTTACTATTCCGATATCGTCCGAAATCAGATCGCCAAAACCGTTGCATTAAAAACTTGAGACCACCCAATCATTAAAAATCGCGGGCCATTTATCCAGAGCTGATGTGCGTTTTTTTTGTGTCATTTTTATTCTCCGACTTTTAATTCCAACCGCCAACAACCTCCCAAACTTTAAGATATCCGTCCTCATCTGTGATCGCGGCCAAATGAGTTTGGGATACGCCCAACGCATGTACATGTTCCGGCAATTTATAGCTGAACAGATAATTTCCCGTTTCCAAATTATAAACATCTACAGTTTTTTGATCCCATTGCCTGTTATCGGTTGTTGTATCAAGTTCCCATACAAATACATGGATTGTGTTATTTACTACACTGGCTGTTCTTGAGAATTGCTTACGTGATGAATAATCAGGTGTATTAACACGTGCAACATCATTTGCATAATAAGGCAATATTCCAGGCATTTCGGGTTGAGATACCGCTTCCCGGAAAAATTCGATCTTGCCAACCTTGTTATATTTTAAAAGATAGTTTGTCTGGTTCTGTATTAGAATTACACTTCCATCCGGTGCAGTAGCATAACGTCCTTCGAATACAACCGACCACAATTGCGGATCATTTAAAAAAGCCTCAGCTTCACCGATAAAATTTCCAGACTTCGTAAATCTTTTTGGTAAACCTTCATATCTGTTTTCCAGCCAATATTCATCAGTTCCGGCCGGAATAATACGAATTGGAACTAATGGAAAATTAATAATATCCCATTCACCATTGGTGTGTTGATCAAAAATTGTTGCACGATTATTGCCCGGATCAATTACCCATAGATTTTCATTTGAGTCGAACATCAAATCAGTTATCAATAAAAATTCACCGGGGCCACGGCCTTCTCCTTTTCCAAAACGGCTTACTTCTTTTGCCTGGGTATCAAACTTTTTAACCAACATCCGGCTTCTGTCTTCCGCATAAATATATCCGTCCATCCCAAATTTCATATGAGTAGAAGCAATAAATTCATCTGAGACACCCTCAAGGTTCAAATCTAAATTTCTCCAAACTCTTTGATTTACATCTTGTGCTGCCGGTTTTATCAGTAGTGCCTGTTCTATGTCAGTAACTGATTTACTACTAAACACAAAGTAAAAAAACAGGAACAGAAAAACAGGAGTTAATACACTCAGAATAATGAGTTTTTTATTCATAATATCCGAAAAAATTAATTAAAATAAGGAGGGTTCATTAATAGATACCTCCTTATTCGTAGTGGCATTATTTTTGTGTTAATCGAATTCCCATACCGCTACTAACACAAATTGTTATGGTGCCTTTACGAGCTTTGCAAGAATCTCCTTGATCAGGACTAGTACTTGCCTATTGGATCAGGAGCACCACTTGTTAATATACTTAATACAAATAAGTCTGCTCCTAACAATCCAGTAAGATTTTTGATATCAATTTTTTTATTCATAATGGTACTTTGTTTTGGGTTTGTATTATTATACTACCTAAAATAAATGCCGTGTTCAAGTCACTAGAGCCACAGCCGGTGGTGCAACCACCATTATTGGCGGGGGAGATTCCGCTTCTGCCATTAAAAAAGCGGGTTTGCAGGATGATGTATCGCATGTTTCAACCGGGGGAGGGGCCAGCCTCGAATACCTCGAAGGGAAGGAGCTGCCGGGAGTGGCAGCGTTGACGGATGCCTGAACCGGACGTGGGAAATTACAGAGAGGGCGACGAGACCTTCTCTGCCGATTCTTGTGAGTGAATGGTATAATAGTCGTACAAAACGGTTTTTAGAAAAGGGAAGGTTTGCATATCCGGAGCGGAAATCCCTGTTTTCTCTTCAATGAACCGGCGCGCTTTCTGGGCTTGTTTCAGCCACGCTTCGTTGCTGTACGTGCCACGTGCGTTGAGTATCTTTTTCAGGGCAGCGATATCCTGATCGGTTAGCATTCCCGCACTCTCAAACTGTACAGCGCGGTTCCGGGCATGCCGTTTCATGGCCTGCTTCCCCCGGTCGGTACCTTCGCGAACACGCACCACGGCCGTATCGGCAATAAGATCACCCAGCCGCTGCCCTTTTCCATTCATCAAAATTGCGATGACCGCCACCACACCTCCGGTGAGGGTTATTTCGAACAGGCGGAGCATCCATCGCACCACATAGCTGCCAAAGGAGGCGCGCGATCCGTCGGTCTTGACCACCCGGATGCCAACCGTTTTTTTACCAACGGTATAGCCATTCCATACCGTTTCTATCACCGGGAAGTACAAAAAATAGGGCAGAAAAATAGCGAGAAGCAGTATCCACCAGCGATCGTCGGCAAAGAGAAAATCAGAAAGTGGCGTTATACTGGCGGATAACCACAGGAGGATGGTGATGTAGGCTGCGAAGAGCAGCCCATCGATAAACCATGCCCCGATACGCTGCAGAACGGTTGCAGGCCGGTAGCGCAACTGAATGTGCCGGGCGGTTTCTACACCGATGGTATGTGCGTTTGATTGGGAATCCATGATAAATCGCCAAAGCATACCGATTTTTAACGAACCGGGCAATGCATATCGCTCTGTTCCTGTACTTCGGGTTTGAATCAACAAAATTTGAACAGAATTGGGTGTACACTTTGAAGTCTCATCAGGGTACCGTTTATTATGCCAAACAGAACATCGTTGAAACAGGTATTTACAGTCCATTTACATTGAGGGAAATCACATTTTATACCACCAACCAGGACAAATGGCAGCGGTACGAGCGTGTGTTGGATCAGCCCGAGAAGCATCATCCCGATAAGCTGGCGGAGCTGTACATTGAGCTGACGGAGGATCTGGCCTATGCGCAGAGCCAATACCCCGGAAGTGATACCGAGCACTATCTGAATCGGCTTACAACCCGTGTGCACGATCGCATTTACCGATCTAAAAAGGAGTCGGTTTCGCGGTTGATCTATTTTTGGACAGAAGAGTTGCCCATTGTGTACGGTCGCTATCAAAGAGAAATGGCACTGGCCCTGAGTGTCTTTTTACTGGCCATTGGGATGGGGGTGCTCTCGCAGGTTTACGAACCCGATTTTCTTCGTGTTATTTTGGGGGACGCCTATGTGAATATGACCATCACAAACATTGAAGAAGGCGATCCCCTGGCCGTCTATAAGCAGGAACGAAAGATGGACATGTTTTTGGGGATCACCATCAACAACATTCGGGTATCGTTCAACGCGTTTGTTCTGGGGCTGGCTACCGCGTTTGGTTCTGCGTACATTCTGCTGGTAAATGGTATTATGGTGGGAGCTTTTTTTCAATTTCTGGCCGGTTTTGATCTGTTTGGGGATGCGCTGCGGGTGGTGTTGATTCACGGCGCCCTGGAACTGTCGGTGATTGTGATTGCCGGCGGGGCGGGAATTGCTCTGGGCAATAGTTTTATTTTTCCCGGCACCTATACCCGCCTCGAATCGTTCAAGCGGGCGGCCAAAGACGGCGTAAAGATGGTGATTGGATTGATACCCATTTTTGTGCTGGCCGGCTTTCTCGAATCGTTTGTTACGCGCCATACATCCATGCCGTTGATTCTGAGCATCGCCATTATTGCAGGATCGTTTGCCTGGGTACTCTATTACTATGTGTATCTGGCTCAATTAAAAGGGAACAACAAGCCATGAAAGAGTTAACACTTCACGCTACAAGATCGGCGTTTGATACCATCAGCGACAGTTTTACCTACATACGCCTCTACTACAAATCACTGGCCAAGATGATGAGTATTTTTGTACTCGCCCCACTTCTTCTTGGTGCCATCTTATATGGCGCCTCCATTGCCACCATGTTCGATTTTTCGGCTATTATGGCGGGTACAGAGCCGGATATTGATACCATGTTTACATCGTTTGCGGGGATGGGATTCGGCATCTTTTTTCTTTTGATTTCCATTCCGCTCATGGTCTACGTAATCTACCGACATATGGCGCTGGTATCGCGCGGGGAAGATCCGTCGGCGGTTGGCCAATACACCGATGGGATGGTCATGCGTATGCTGAATCTAATCGCCTTTTTTGCCCTGACCGGTGCTGCATTTTTCGGATTTTTCTTTCTATTGGGCTTCTCTCTGATTGCTCTGATGGATGTGTGGGGCGTTTTGATGCTGTTTCTGCTCGTGTTCATTCTCTTTTTCTCGTTTGCCACCAAACTGATGATGGTACCGGCTGCCATCTGTATGAATGGGCAGAATTTGTTTGCCGCTATTGGGGAGTCATTTCAACTTACGCGCGGATTTTTTTGGACATCGTTGGGGGTTTTTCTTTTGGCGGCCATTCTTTTTTCATTGTTATCCCAAATGGTAGGCACACCGTTTATCATTGTGGGAATGCTGGCCGGAATGGCCATGCCGGAAAGCAGTGCGCTCTATTCGGCGCTGTTTACGGCCGGGTATGCGCTACTCTCCGTTCTACAGATCTTCTTCACCGGCGGACAGCTGTTGGCATACGGCATGCACTATTTTAACCTGGAGGAACGCCATGCCGCTGTGTCACTCAGCTCGGCTGTAGATGCCCTTTCTACGGAACCTGTGAATCATCCGGAATGAGCCAAAAGCAGTGGTTACTTCTGGTTTTTGTGTGGATGTGGGCCTTTCCCGCCCTGGCGGGAAATCTGTCTGCTCAAACCATACCTGCCGATACCACTACAGTATCGGTGCGGGAACTGCCGGATGAGCGGATTGAGGCGTATCAGAATCGTTCCGAATTTGATTATTCCGAAGAGATCCGGGAATCTGATTCACTGATTATGATTCTGCTTGGTGAGCTGTTCCGATTCATCGACCGGTTGCTGGGAACCGGGCCGGGCACCTGGGTATCAAGAGGCATCTATATTGTATTGCTTCTGGCAGCGGCGCTGTTGTTACTGCAGCAGATTTTTAAGGGGGAGGTGCGCACTCTGTTCAAAGGTGGCACGCCCAACCGCTCGCTGCAGCAGATGCTTGAAAAAGAGGGAATTGAACAGGCCGATCTCGATACCGAAATCAGCCGCGCACTTCAGGAAGAGCGATACAGCGATGCCATACGCTTTACCTATCTGAAAGTGCTGCAGAGTATGAATAAAGCAGGAGTAATTCAGTGGGCTTACAGCAAAACCAACTACGATTATCTTCGTGAAATTGGCGTTCATCCCGTATCGAACCCGTTCGAGAAGCTCACCCGCCTTGTGGTGTATACCAACTACGGCAACTACACCACCGACCGGCGCGGAGTGGAGCGGGCCCGGCGTTTTCAGAAAACCATTGAAGATGAGCTGGGGGGATGAATATGACTGGCGATCGATGGGTATATTGGGTGTTTGGAACCATTTTACTGGCCTACATCGGCTATGAGATTCTGCGCCCGAAGCCGGTAGACTGGAGCCCTTCCTATACAAAGGAGCACACGATTCCCTATGGTGCGCACATCCTGTTTGAGGAGCTGGATGTACTGTTTCCCGGCCAGCCGATTGAATCGGTGGACGTGCCGTTATTCCGCTTTTTACGGTCCGTAGCAGATGATACAGTTACGGGTGAGAACCGGAACTGGCTCTTTATGGATCAAACCCTTCGATTCGATCCTCTGGAATTGGACCGGCTGTTGGCTCTTGCCGCACGCGGCGATCACCTTTTTATGGCCGCGGAGAGATTTGAGGGGGCGCTAACCGATACGCTGCAGCTGAAGAGAGGTACACACTTTAGTCAGCTTTGGGCGCAACAACAAAATGACCGTTCGAGAACTTCCAACCTCGATCCGGACAGTCGAATTCCTGCCAATTTTACCAATGCGGCCCTCCAGCGCAGCGAGCCTTGGGAGTTTAACGGTCGTGTAGCCTACCATTTTATCTTCGATCGCGATTCGCTCCTGCACCCGGTCACCGAGCTGGGGGTGGTTGCCGAAGATCGGGTCAACTTTATTCGCGTACCGTGGGGCGAAGGGATGATCTACCTGCATCATTATCCGCAGGCGTTTACCAACGTAAACCTGTTGGATCAGGATCGGGCTGCGTACGCTTTTCGGGCGCTTTCGTACCTGCCGGAACAGCCGGTGGTGTGGGACAACAGCAAGAAGGCGATACGCGGCCTCGCCCGTACCCCCATGGCGTTTATCTTTGGCGATGATGCACTGCGTAGTGCCTGGCAGCTATTGTTGACAGGCGTTGTGCTGCTCATGATTTTTAAAGGGCGCAGGGAGCAGCGTGCGGTTCCTGTCCGAACGCCACCAGCAAACAGTACCGTCGATTTTGTAACCACCATTGCCAGTCTCTATCTGGAATCGAATTCCAATCGCGACATGGCACTGAAAAAACGATCGCTCTTTTACGATTACCTGCGCACCCGGCTTCAGATAGACCCCGCTTCCCGCGATGCGCTGCAAAAAACGGCAGAGCGATCCGGCTGCTCTGCCGATGAGGTGCAGGAGCTGTTTGCCCTGCTGCAACAACTCGATCATTCGCCTTCGGTGAGTGATGATGAACTTAAAACCCTAACGGAAAAGGTTGACCTTTTCTACAAGCAATCCTTACGATGACTGAACCATCTGACCCTTCCAACATCTCAGAAAACAACCCCTCTGCCGACGAGCTCCAATTTGATTCACAGCTCGATGTGTCGGGCGTGCAAGAGCTTGTAACGGCTGTACGAAATGAAATTGGCCGCGTGATTGTAGGCCAGCACAAGATGGTAGATCTGCTGGCAGCCGCACTGCTTGCCAATGGGCATGTGTTGATCGAAGGCGTACCCGGGGTAGCCAAAACCTTAACGGCCCGGCTGCTTGCCAAAACACTGGATGCCCGGTACTCGCGTATTCAATTTACGCCCGACCTGATGCCGTCAGACATTATCGGTACCTCGGTATTCAATCCCAAAACCACCGGGTTTGAATTCAAGAAGGGACCGGTTTTTGCCAATATCGTGCTGATTGACGAAATCAATCGATCGCCCGCAAAAACGCAGGCCGCCTTGTTCGAGGTGATGGAAGAGCGGCAGATTACCGCTGATGGCGAAACGTACCCGTTTGAATCCCCCTTTATGGTGATTGCCACACAAAACCCGATCGAATACGAAGGAACCTATCGGCTGCCGGAGGCGCAGCTCGACCGCTTTCTGTTCAAAATTGAGGTGCCGTACCCCTCGCTGGATGAAGAGGTAGAGATCATGAGCGGCAGTTTTGAGCGTAAAGGCAAGCACGGTACGGAGGCCATCCAAACGGTGGTAAAAACAGCATCCATTACAAACGAGCAGCAAACCGTGCAGCAGATTCGGGTAAAACCGGAGCTGATGAATTACATTGCACAGATTGTTCACAAAACCAGAAACAGTCCGCTGCTCACACTCGGGGCATCGCCGCGGGCATCTGTTTTTCTGATGAAAGCGGCACAGGCGTGGGCTGCCCTACAGGGCCGCGATTTTGTCATTCCCGATGATGTAAAAGAGATGGCGGCACCGGTGCTTGCACATCGCGTTACGCTTACTCCCGAGAAAGAGATGGAGGGCTTGAAACCCGCCAAAGCCATTCTGCACATTGTAGACCAGGTGGAGGTACCCCGATAGTCTCGTTCATCTCATCGCTGTTTTTAAGCAATCGCTTTTTCTATGCACTGGCGGGATTGATACTGCTCTATGTTGTGCAGTTTTTTTTGCCGGTACTCGCGCCTGTAACCGGCCTTGCCACAGGTTTGCTTGTGGTGTTGACAGCAGCCGACATGGTTCTGTTGTACCGAAACAAAGAGGGGCTGAGTGCCCGCCGCCAAGTAGGAGAAAAGCTTTCGAACGGAGATGAGAACCAGATTCAGATTCATCTCGAAAATCGGTATCCGTTTGCGGTTTGGGCCAGGGTAATGGATGAGCTCCCGGTTCAGTTCCAAGTTCGTGATTTTGAGAAGCGTCTTCGGCTGGAACCCGGTAAAGAGGTGTCTGCAACGTTCACATTACGGCCTGTACGGCGGGGAGAGTACGAGTTTGGGCATCTGCGTATTTTTACGGAGTCGCCTCTGGGCCTGGTGCGCCGCCGCTATACACTGGGCGAGCCGATAACGGTGCCGGTCTACCCATCCTTTATCCAAATGCGCCGGTACGAGCTCATTGCCTTTGCCCATCGCGGAATGGACGCGGGGATGAAGAAGATGCGGCGGCTGGGACACAGCATGGAGTTCGACCGAATTAAAGAGTACGTGCGCGGCGACGATGTGCGTGCCCTGAACTGGAAAGCAACGGCGCGTGCCGGAACACTGATGGTGAATACCTACCGGGAAGAGCGTTCGCAGCCGGTGTATCAGCTGATCGATACCGGGCGGGTGATGAAAATGCCGTTCGAACAGATGCACCTTCTCGATCACGCCATTAACACCGGCCTGGTAATTTCCAATATTGTGCTGCTGAAGGAGGATAAGGCGGGCACCATTCTGTTCTCGAACCGTGGGGCCGACGTTGTGCCGGCCGAAAAGGGGAGGGCGCACATTCGCCGCATTCAGGAAGCGCTCTACCGAGTGGAGACCAACTTTCTGGAATCCGATTTTGATAAACTTCTGCTCACGGTTCGCCGCACCGTGCCGCAGCGAAGCCTGTTGCTCCTCTACACCAATTTTGAGAGCAAAACAGCTATGGAGCGCCGCCTCCCTCAACTGCGGAATCTGGCCAGACACCATCTGCTGGTGGTGATCTTTTTTGTGAATACCGAATTGGATGATCTGCTGGAGCGAGCGCCATCCACCAAAAAAGAGATCTACGTGAAAACGTTGGCCGAACAGTTCGACTATGAAAAACGGGAGATAGCCGCTACCCTGAATCGGTACGGCATTCAAACCATTTTAACCCGTCCGGAAGATCTTTCCATCAACACG
This sequence comes from Balneolaceae bacterium, assembly GCA_047921075.1. GTDB lineage: Bacteria > Bacteroidota > Rhodothermia > Balneolales > Balneolaceae > JBLRWS01. Next base: position 12,456 of record JBLRWS010000009.1, read on the forward strand.
TTGAACAAATATCTGGAGTTGAAGGCGAGAGGAGCGTTGTAGTTAAGAGAGAGGCCGTCAGATACGGATGCGCGCTTGCAGGCCGATGTCGCTGCGCCGCGGCCCTGTGATTTCGTTGAGCCCGCTGCCGATGGTGTTCTGGTTTTCCATGAGCGTAGTGGAGGCTTTGCCCCAAATTTGAATACGGTCCGAGACGCGATAATTTACAACCACATACATTCTCTGGCCCTGATTAAAGAGCATGGTGTTGGAAAAAACCCCAAGCAGATCGTTTTCGAACTGAAATACACGGGAGTCGAAGTCGTCGGTGTCGAACAGCGTGATGCGCGCATCGATGGTCAGGTTTTGGGTAGGCAAAAAGCGAATATCCTGAAAGATGAGAAAACCGTACGAGGGATCGTTGTTGGGTGTTCGGGCACGGGTCATATCAAACCGGGTGCGCAGCCGCACATTGGGCCGTACAAAATAGGCCGCCTGAAACCGTGCATTGGTTCGTTTATTTTCACCCAGCAGGCGTATTTCGCGGCCAAAATCGTCGGTGGAAGCGAACTCCAGTTGATTTTGCTTAAACCGAACCAGTGCGGTCAGTTCCAGTTCCCGAAACGGGGTATACTCAGCCAGTGCAAGCCAGTCGTGTCCGGAGCTGGGCCGGCGCGTTCGAAAACGAGCCGATGGAAACCGGAAATGATCCATATACGCGCTGATTTGCACCTGGCTTCCCAGCCGTTGGCGTATGCCGAGGTAAAAGCCCTCTTCGTTTTGGGGATTGCTCGACTGCTCGCCAAACCCTGCGCCAAAGATGGATTGAAAATCTTTGGCATAGTATCGATAAACAGCGGTCATATCGGTACCCGGGCCGAGATTGAGGGTAGTGCCGCTAACCACGCCGTGGCCGCCGTTATCAGTGTAACTTACCTCGCCAAAAAGCAGGGCCGGACCCGCAACCCAGCGGGTGTCGGCACCAAACTGGCGATGAGACCGCCCCTCAAAACTGAACACCTGAAATGGCTGACTTCCAGCCTGAATGGGGCGATCAAAACGATTCTGAAACCCGGTTACCCCAACAAACCCGCGGTTAAATTCATAGCGGATGCGCCCTCCATACGTCTCCTGCCCAAGGTTCAACCGCCGGTCCCGTTCGTTCAGGGTGCGATGCAGTGCGGTTTCGGTGGGAAAGCGTACAAATTCATCATCCACCACGCTGGCGGTGCGCAAGCGGTCGGAGTAAAAACCGGAAAGCTGCAGGCGATTTCCCCACGTAAAGGCAACACCCCGAAAGGCGTTCGTCTCTTGTGATGAGGTGTAGGGGCGTATTCCCCGGTCGTTTTTGACCGGTGTACGAATCACTTCACTACCTTTCCCGAACGTACTTCCGCTCCAGAGCGTGAGGCCCTGGCCAAACCCCACACTGTAATCGCCGATGATAAACTCTTTCAGCCGGCCATTGTCGCGAAGGGCGATATGCCAGCTGGTAAAGTCGAAATCGGTGGGGCCGGAGAGGGGTTCGCCCGGATCTTTATCCTGGGTAAGTGTGGCCGAAATGTGGTTGGTGGTGTATCGAAATCGTTGGTAATAGTTGACCGGGTTCCCGACGAAACCGCCAAGCGAATCGGGCCTCTGAAACCCTTCCTGATCTTGCAGTACACGCTGAAAGCGGGTAGTGGCCTCAAAACGGGAGTTATTGGTCCAGTAGCTGGGATTTAAATAGAGATCGCGGCCACGCTCAAAGCCTGAACCCACGGACACATACGGGCGAATCCGGTTTAAGGTAACGGGTCCGATGCCTCGAACAAGCAGCAGGTCGTCTACCGATTCGAACGGGCTGGTTTGTCTGCGATGGGTAATAATGGCTTGGGCAAGCCGAAGGTCGATGCCCGGAATAAGGGTTAAATCATCAATCGATGCGCGATTGATGTTGAGCGGATTATTGGCCAGATCTTGTAAAAACTCCAACAGCTGTTCGAGGTCCAGGTCCGACTCCTCCGGGTCGAGCTCATCAATGGCGCGTTCGATATCGCGCTCTACCTGCGACCGGGTGGTATCGGATTGCGCCTGGCCAAAAAGAGCATCGGGAGCACACAGCAGTATCAGGCCAAGCACCATCAACAGGGAGGTTAGCCGGCAAGAAGGAGCCCCAAACGTCTGCTGCTTCATAGGAATACCGGTTAAAAATTGATGCCAAGATCGAGCGCCGGGCTCAGTCCAAGTGGCACGTGCTGCTGCACACCCACATTAATAAGTATCCGAGATGTGGCGTATCCAAACCCGAAGGAGTACGTTTCCGGCTCGGTGGTAACACCGGCGCGCGCAAACAGCGACTCGACCAGCTCGATCTCTACACCGCCGCGATATGAGATTGGAAAGCGAACATCCTTTACAATTTCAGTCGTAAACAGGGCGAGGGAGGAGAGCCGGTAACTAATTCCGATTGCCGATTCGCGCGGAAGCTGCTCATCGGTTGAGCCAAATGTAGGCTGATTGATGTTGGTAGAGCGTGCGCCGAACCACAATCCGTCAATCACTTCTGCAGCGATACCGACATCCAGGCCAAACGCCCCGGCCGAACCAAAGCCGCCGCCTTGGTTCACATGGGTGTAGGTAAGAGCTCCCCCGTAATGAAAGCGATCTGCACTGTTTTTGTACGCAACGCGAAACCGGCTCTCGTTAAACAGATCAAATCCAAAGCGGTGAATACCTCCGGCGATGGTGCCGAAACGGGTTTGCGTGTTGGCGGCCACGGCAAAGTCAGAGATATCGGAGATTCCCAAATACCGAAATCCGTAAAATGAAACCCGGTTGTTGTCCGTTTCAATCAAGGAAGGGTTGGCGTAGAGCGCCCAGGGATCGTCAGGCAGGGCAACGCCGGTTTGGCCCATGGCTAGTGATCGGGCACCCAGTGTGAATTGGGCGTGTGCGGCATCGGACGCAAGCACCATGAGTAATGCCAATAAAAACAGATACCGTAAACTTTTAAAAATCCTTTGTATCATTCGCACACATACAAATCACTTGGTTGATGAAGAATATACTACGAAAAATTAAAAAGGTCTTATGGCTTCCCGCTGTGATCCTGCTATGTCCGGCTGGGGTATACGCTCAGGAATTTCAGTGTGATGTGAACATCAACGACCGGCAAATAACCGGATCATCGTTCGAATATGTACGTGAGCTGCAGCCCGAAATTGAGAATTACATCAACCGTAACCGATGGTCGGACGACCGATTTGAAGAGCACGAGCGCATCAATTGCCGCATTCAGATTGTGCTTACCAGCGTGGATGAGCAATTTAACTATACGGCGGAGGTGCTTATCAATATTATACGCCCTATTTATAATACCAATCAGGAGAGCTCGGCGGTGGCACTGGCCGATAATAACTGGCAGTTCAGTTATCCCCGGAATAAGAATCTGATTCGCGACGATTTGCAATTCGATAACCTGACCAGCTTTCTCGATTTCTATGCCTACATCATGCTTGGCTACGATTATGACACCTTTGCTGAACTGGGCGGTTCTGCATTTTTTGCCAAAGCACAGGATGTGTTTGAAATTGCTCAAAACAGCAGTGCCGCGGGATGGGGCCGCTCAATTGGCGCGCAGCGCAACCGGTTTGGGTTGGTCAACGACTTGATGAACCCCGCGTACAACGATCTGCGCCGCGCGTCATATCTCTACCATCGGCATGGCCTTGACCAGTTTACGCTCGACGCGGAAGCGTCCATTGCGGAGGTGATGGAAGCGATGCGGCTGATTCGCGATAACAAACGGGTGGTGAGCAATAACTATCTCTTTGATATTTTCTTCGATAGCAAACACCCTGAAATTGTTGCACTGCTACAGGCCGCCGATCTCGAAACCCGCATTGAAGCCTCCAATCTGCTTCGCGATGTAGATCCCTCTCACACCGGTTTTTACGAGCGGCTGATGGATTAGATGACCCGAACAACGGAACACGTGCATTCGCTGTCTATTTAATCAGGGTCATTTTTTTGGTGATCACGCGATCGGATGTGACGAGGCGGTAGAAATAGACGCCACTCGCCAGCCGGGCTCCATCAAAACGAACATCGTGAAGCCCCGCCTGAAAACGATCGTTTGCCAGGGATTGGACATGCCGTCCCAGCACATCAAAAACATCAATCCGTACGCGGTCTTCAACCGGCAAGGCAAATTCAATGACCGTAGAAGGGTTAAAAGGGTTGGGAAAATTCTGATTCAATGTTACTTCTTTTGGCAGAAGGTCACCATCTTCGCCCGGCTCGATGATGAGCTTAAATCGGGCAGATTGAGAGGCAGCAGTCGATTTTTGAACCAGTGTAAAGTTTTGGATCGTATTTTTTTGAGGCATCAAATTACTGTTTGCCTGCACGTTAAAATCGTAAAATGTGTCTGTGAGGAGGTCAACCCGGGAGTTGGTTTCTGTATCCACCAGTTCCAGAGTCCATCCCGTGGGTATATTTTCCAATTCGGGCCAGGTTAGTGTAAGCAGGCCGTTGTGAAACTGTCCGTCCTGCACTGCTTCTACGTGAATGGGAATTTCGATGGGTTTGCCAAACTCGCGCGGAAGATTGTTGATGGCAAATTGTGTTCCGTCACTCAGTGAGGAGAAAATATCAACAAAGGAGGATGTCTCGAACGGCAGCAGACGGAATGCATCGAAATCGTCTTTTGTGAAGCGGCCCTCACGGCTAAACGTGATGTGTGTTTGTGCGGTATGAAAATCGGACTCGAGTTGCAGCCCAATAACCGGCACAATGGGCTCAGAGCCGTGCCGAAGCCGAAAAATGCCATCGGTTGTTTTACTGGAAAAAGGTACTTCCAGTATGGGGTCTTCGTCGTTGGCTTTTACCCAAAACCCCTGAAAGTGGGCAATTTTTCCCGATCCGTGGCTGCCCGCCATACCGTTCCAGTATCGGTATTGATTGGCGGCTTCATCCCAAATATAAATCACATTATCCATGTTGGTCTTCACCCAGCCGGGGTCGTCCCAGTCAATGGCAGAGCCAAATGGGTTGCCCATAAGGTTCCAGCCGGTGTCGGCCTCTGCGGTGTAGGTAACCGGGAAGATGAAATTGCCTCCCGGCGGCCTGTTTTCCTCTCCGGTGGCAGAAAGGGTCCGGGGCAGGGTATCGTTGTAGTCGTTATCGTTGGGCACATTGCCAAATACAAAAAAGAAGTAGCCCCGGCCGGTCTCAAAGCTGTCATCGGCACTGTTTGGTGCCCGCCAGCGTTGGTTGTCGGTGCCCGGTTGGGTTTCGTCGTAATAGAGCAGGTTGGGCTGCCGGTCGATAAAACTGGCGTTGCTGATACCCTGCAGGGTTAGCCCGTTAAAATAATTGGTAAAGTCAGAATCAACCGGCGAGCTCATCATCCGCCATCCATTTTGGCTGATCGTGCGTAAAAAGCGGAGCGAGCCCCCATTAAATATTACGTTTTCAGCAATAAAGCTTCGTTCCGAACCGATAATCAGCTCACCGCTTTCGAGAATGATAGAGCCATCATTTTCGATCACGATATCATCGAATGTGCGGACACCCTCGGGGTTGTTGATGATGGCACTTTTTATGGATGAAAGATTGGTGATCTGCTGCTCCGAGAGGTTGAATTCATTTGGATCCTGATCGAGACGTACACCAAAAATGACCGTCCCCTCACTGGTGTCAAGGGTTACATCCGAAAGGTTACCGCGAACAACAAGCGTATTGTCGTTAAGGATGAGATTTCCATTGCCGGTGATATTTTCGGAGATGTCGAGAATAATTCCCGCGCCGGTTGCCAGTTCCAGAGTGTTTCCTTGTTCGATAAACAATTCGGCGGTATCGAGGAGATCGCCACTGGTTACCAAAACATCATTCATGACATTGATGATCTGGGCCAGAAAATTTGTTGAGGTGAGAATTTGCTGGGACGTGCCGTTAAACGTAACGTTTGTGCCCTGAGTTCTTGCGAGGAAATTACTGATAGAAACGTTTTCGCTAAGTTCTATTTCTGCACCTATACCGGCTGTGAACGTTCCGTTTCCGGTAAGGTTTCCTCCAACAAAGAGGCTGGTATTGTCCTCAATATCAAGGGTTCCATCTACACTCACGCGGCCTGCAACAGTGATCGAATTACCCCCAAACAGAACCAGTTCGGCGCCGTCCAAAATATCGAGGCTCCCAATGGAGATGTTTAAATCCAAATCGGGAAACGTACCTGCATTGCCGGGAATAATTACAAAATCGTTGACGCCTGGAACGGTTCCCAACGACCAGTTCTCGGCTCGTTCCCAATCGGTTTGTTGCTGAGGGGCTCCACTCGGGGTCCACGTATTGGGAATCACAATTTCCACAATCGGTTTAGACAGAATCTCTACCTCGTTTATGGTTGCAGTTATCTCTACATCTTCTACCGTTGTTGACGCCGTCAATAGAGCGGTATAGTTGGCAGCTGATGCGTCAAAAGAGACCGCACTCAGCGAGGCGTCGGGTGCCCCCGAGGAGGGGTTGCCATCTTGAGCAATTTGTTCGGTGGAAAGGGTCAAATCAGATGTAAAGTCGGTACGTACCCGGTTATTAAATACGTCACGCAACGTTATGAGGATGACCGATTCCGATACCCCGTCGTTGAGCAGTACCGGAGGATTGGCAACCACAGTGGAGGCTGCAGCATCAGGGGCAGCGGCCAGTACAGCAAACGGTAGGCTGTTTCCGGAAACACCAAATACAGCCGGATCTTCAACACTTATTGATATATCTGTTCCACTTTGGGTTAGAGTGATGGCGTGGTTTTCCAGAATCCCGTTTGTGATGGCGGCCGCAGAGCCGTTGCTAATCACCGAGTTTGTCGAAAATTCAAGATTTCCGGAGTAGGAATCTACCCGGTTCCCATTGGCATCTACCGCTTCTACGGTCACTACAAAAGATTCGCCCGCTGTCTGGTCGTCAACAACTCCCTCTGTTTCAGGCAGTGAAATTAAAAATTCGCTTAGCTCGCCGGGGATGAAGTCAACCGTTGTATTTGCGATGGGGGAGGCGCTTTCCAGTGCTTCAACGGTAGCGGTTTCGACCGTGGTGGAGGCGGTTAAGATTGCGGTGTACCGGCCATCGCCCTGATCCATAGCGGTAAGTGATGTTTCGCCGCTGAGGGAACCGTTGCTTAATGTGCCTGCATCGGTGGTTAGGGTGATGGTTTCACCGCCGGTGGTCAGGTTGTTCCCATATTCATCATTAAGCTGAACAGTGATCGTTGATGTGGAGGCTCCATCGGCCGGAACCTGTTGTGGGGCAGCGGTAATGGTTGTGGTATTGAAATCGACATCGCCCGGCTCTACGGTAAAGGCGTTGCTCTGCCCGGTACGTTCGGGGTCGGAACTGGTCGCAAAAATTTCGGTTGAGCCGGATGTTACCAATGTGATGGTTACATCCAAAACACCATTAACAAAATTGTCGGTGGTAACGTCCTGGACAACCGTGCCGTTAGCCAGGAAATCAGAATTGGATTCCAAAAGCACAGTATCATTAAAATCAGCAAAGAGATCTCCGCCACCGGTCCGGGCAGTTATCCGAACCGTAAACGGTTCGCCGGTTTGCTGGGTGGGAACGGGTGAGCCGTCTACAGCAGTAATTGAAAAGCTTGCAAAGGCTCCGGTACTCAGAATTTCAAATGCGTTGCTCGATACAGGTGCCTGTATTCCGCTAAAACTGGCTGAAAATGTGGAAGGCCCTTCTGTAGCATTGTTTCGAATTCGCAAATCGTCGAACAGGGCTATTCCGTCATTATCGGTTGTAGCAGTCAGGGTCGCATTATTGGCGAAAAAGGGCTCCCCGGAAATATTGACGATGACTCCGCTCTCGGGTACCAGATTGCCAAAACTATCTTGCAATTGCACCGTTACAGCTGGGCTAATGGTTGCGTTGCGAGCCGTATTGGTTGGCTGCTGCAAAAATATAAGGGTGGCCGGGTCTGCCGGTTCTACTTCAACCGGAGTAGATTCCACATCGTTAAGGCCGGGTGTTGAAAAGCGCAATGTTATCGAGTTGGCGATATCTGCAGAAAGGTCAGAAAATGTTGCGATACCATTGGTGGCGGTTACCACAGTAGTTCCGGACAGCGTTCCGCCTCCTGCAGCAATTCCGGCCGTGATTTCGGTAGCACTATCTGTTGTGACGATGTTGCCAAATTGGTCGAGAAGCTGCACTGCCGGCTGTGTGCCAAATGGTTCGCCGGCCACAGCTGTTGAGGAGGGTTGCTGGCCAATGGCCAGGGCATTGGGTTGGCGCGGTGATACGGTGATGACGTCGGTGGGCACCGATGATAATCCGCTGAAACTGGCGTTAATCTGTGCAGATCCGGTACTTTGGGAAGAAAAAACAGCACTTCTGCGGTCGGTTGCGGGGGTGAGTGCGGCTTGTGTTACCCCACCGGTTGTGTTGATTAAACTCCAGTCGGCTTGGTCATTCAGTGCAATATTATCTCTAAAATTTCCTGCCTGATCTCGTGCTATGGAGTAAACGGTAAGCGTATTTCCGGCTAAAATGGACCGGGCAGTTACAACCGAGCCGCTGCCATCCGGAGAGTCTTCCACTTGCACCGACGATAACGTGCCAGCCGCAGTGCTCAGGTTGCCGTAGTTTGTTGAACCGCCCGGGCCGGTTGTACCGGTATTGGTGATTATGCCGCTGGCCGGTACCGCACTGGTTGCAGGGCGAAGCTGCAGCCCATCGATGGTAACACGCCCCGGTCCCTGCCCGGCCCCCCCGCTTGTGCTTTGTGCAATAACATTAAACGTGGCCTGTGTAGCATTGATCGATCCAAATGCAACTTCCAGCTTGGTATTTTGAGCCCCTACCGGACTTATCGTTATGGTGATGTTTTCCGCAGTTAGTGCTGTATTCCATTCAAACCCGGAGGGCAACGTAAGCACAATCGTATTACCGGGCTGAAGTTGTCCTACGGCAGTTTCCCGGATGGTGGGGCCGGAAATGGTGGTATATTGGCCCGAGAAAAAGTTGTCAACAGAGATATTTGTCCCGCCGGAAGCCCTCAGAACATCCTGAGCTGTAACGGTCTGAGATATACCTGAACCAAGACCCAGCAGGAGTAACACGAGCAGAAATTTCACAAGTTGGTAGAATCTCATACCTTTGGAGTGACAGGTATATAAATTAAAAATACAACATGAACATCAATCAGATAAAATACAGACCTTTCATCTGATTCGTGAATTAGAATACCTTTAAATTAGATGATGGAGTTGCATTTGTTAACCTTTGGAAGTTTTCTACGATGAAAGGAATAATTCTTGCCGGAGGAACCGGCTCACGCCTGTACCCCCTTACAAAAGTAACAAACAAGCACCTGCTGCCGGTGGGTCACAAACCGATGATTTACTACCCGATCGAGAAATTAACCGAGGCCGGGATCGAAGAAATACTCATCGTGACCGGTACCGAGCACATGGGGGATGTGGTAAACTTGTTGGGGTCGGGCACAGAGTTTGGCTGCCGTTTCACCTACAAAGTACAGGATGAGGCCGGGGGTATAGCCCAGGCGCTGGGATTGGCCGAAAACTTTGTCGGAGGCGATACTATGACGGTTGTGCTTGGCGACAACATTTTTGATGCAAGCCTGAAGCCGGCCCTTGAAAACTATCCGAAGGAGGGAGCCCAGATTTTGATTAAACAGGTAACTGACCCCGGGCGGTATGGTGTTGCCGAGTTGGATGGCGATCGTATTGTCGGTATTGAAGAGAAACCCGACAACCCAAAATCGGAGTATGCGGTAACCGGTATTTACATGTTTGATGCCACGGTTTTTGATCTCATCAAAACGCTGGAACCATCCGCTCGCGGCGAGCTCGAAATTACCGATGTTAACAATCACTATATCCGGCAAGGAAAGATGCGGTGGTCGGTCCTGGAGGGGTGGTGGACCGATGCGGGTACTCCCGAATCGTACCGGGCTGCAAACCGGCTTGTCGCCAACCGGCCCATCGAATGAATCTGTTGATTACCGGCGCCCGTGGCCAGCTGGGCCGCGAATGGGTGCACTATTTACAAAGCCAAAAACATCCGTACACAGCGTGTGACTCTGCCGGGCTGGATATCACCGATTTGGATCAGATACGACGTATGTTTGCCCGGGTGAAACCCGATGTTGTGATCAATTGCGCCGCTTATACCAACGTGGATGGTGCCGAAGACCACCCGGCTGCTGCATTCAGCGTAAATGCGAAGGGGCCGGAACTACTGGCTGCCGAGTGTGCCCGCAACCAGATTAAACTGGTTCATTACAGCACAGACTATGTGTTTGAAGGAGGCGCAAAGGACGCCGGTCGTTTTTCGAACGGCTATCCCGAAGAGCACCACCGTGCTCCGATAAATGTATACGGCCGGTCTAAAATGGAGGGAGAGCAGGCCATTGAAAATAGCGGGGCCGATTGGATGATTGTTCGCGTATCGTGGCTTTGTGGCAGATACGGCTCTAATTTCATCAAAACCATCCGGCAGCTTGCGGCCAAAAAAGACGAGCTGCACGTTGTGAACGATCAAATCGGCACGCCATCGTTTTGCCACGATGTGGTCGAAAAAACTCTGCAGCTGGTTGATCGCAAGAAAAGCGGTATATTTCACATCAGTTCCGCAGGCGCAATCAGCTGGCATCGGTTTGCCTGCAAAATTGTAGAACAATCGGGAATCGTGGTGCCTGTGCGTGAAGTGTCATCAAGCCATTTCCCGACGGTTGCCCAGCGCCCGTCTTTTTCTGTTTTAAATACAGACAAAATACGAGGTTTGGGATTAAAACCGATTGATTGGGAGCTGGGAACCGAACAGGTGATCCATCAACTTAATACACTGTAATGAAGATTGAAGATACGCCTCTCCATCAGGTTAAACTGATAAAACCCGGGACCTACACCGACCAGCGCGGGGAGTTTCTGGAAACCTACCGAACGCACATCTTTAAAGAGCACGGGCTGGATATCGAGTTTGTGCAGGACAATATTTCCCGATCCGTCAGGCACACCATCCGCGGCCTTCACTACCAGCTGCCCCCGGCATCGCAAGTAAAGCTGGTGATGGCGGTTCATGGAGAAATTCTGGATGTAGCTGTTGATATGCGCCAAAACTCCCCTCAGTTCGGGTCGGTTTTTTCGGCTGTTTTGAGTGCAGAAAACCGCCACATGATGTTGATTCCAACCGGTTTTGCACACGGCTTTGTTGTGCGCTCCGAGGAGGCGACCATCTACTACAAGTGCAACGACTACTACAACAAAGAACTGGAACGCGGTATTCGTTGGAACTCTCCGGAACTGGATATCGACTGGAATGTACCGGACCCGATTTTGTCGGATAAAGACCGGAACTTGCCGCTTTTTAGTGAGCTTGACGAAAGTGATATGTTTTAACGGTAACCGACATTACAGATCCGAGAACGAACGTTTTCTATAAGCTTTTAGACAGGATATGAATTCATCAGCAAAACGAATTATGGTTACTGGCGGAGCCGGATTTATCGGCTCCAATTTGCTGCTTCATCTGCATGAGTTTTACCCCGAAGCAGAGCTTTTCAACATCGACAAGCTAACCTACGCTTCCGACCTCTCAAACCTGGAGTCAATTCAGGGCTCGGATCGTTACCAATTCGAGCAGATTGATCTGGTAGATCGGGATGCGGTACGCCGCGCGGTACGCCATTTTCGCCCGCACGGTGTTTATCATCTTGCGGCCGAATCGCACGTGGATAATTCCATTGCCGGGCCGGAGCCGTTTGTGATGTCGAACGTGGTGGGAACGTTCAACCTGATTGAGGAGTGCCGACTGCTCTGGCAGAATGATGACAGCCCGATGCCCGACCATCGGTTTGTGCACGTTTCTACCGATGAAGTGTACGGTGAGCTGGGAGAGGAGGGAGCCTTTGACGAGGAGACTCCCTACGCACCCAATTCGCCTTATTCGGCCACCAAAGCCGGCAGTGACTTCCTGGTTCGTTCGTATCATCGCACCTACGGGCTACAGACGGTTATTACCAACTGCTCCAACAACTACGGCCCGCATCAACACAGCGAAAAGCTGATCCCCACTGTGATTCGAAAGGCCCTTGCCCATGAACCGATACCGGTGTACGGAAAAGGGGACAATGTGCGCGATTGGCTCTACGTTCGCGATCACTGCCGGGCACTGAGTTCTGTCTATGAAAACGGCCGCGCGGGTGAGTCGTATGCCATCGGAGGCAACAACGAGTGGAAAAATATTGAGCTTGTGCACCGGCTGTGCGACATTCTGGACCGCGAAACGGACAACGGGCCCGATGGCGGCTACGCGTCACTGATTACGTTTGTGGCCGACCGGCCCGGACACGATTTCCGGTACGCTATCGACGCTTCAAAAGTGGAGCGTGAAACCGGATGGAGCCCATCGCAAGAGTTCGACCGCATGCTTACGGAGACGGTGCGGTGGTATATTCGTCGATTGATGTAGCCCACATCTTCCTGAGCTCAAAAAATCACTTCGGTATGAAATTCGCCTCGTTCGCCCATACGATCGATGGAATCCGGCAGGCGTTCAAGGTACGCCCGGGTGAGCGTATCTCCAACGGAGAGATGATCGGAATACGCTTCTGCAACAGATTGCACACGTACTGATACCGGCTCTGAAAAAAGGCGATCGAACAGTTCATCGTACGGCTTTTCCCAGATTGGAAAGAGGCATTCAAAACCCATGGTTTCGAACTGTTGCTCGCGCCATTCACGAATATCTTGCAGGTGGAGGTCGCCAAAAATCAGCCTTTGAATGCGAAATGGCGATGTACGAATAGCGGTTTCTACTGCCTGCAGGTACACCTCGTTAGAGGCGGGATGAGCCAGAGGCACCGGAATCAGGGGAAGACCCAACGCGACAGCCTGCCTGAAAATGGCCGGAAGCGGGATTTCTTGATGAGGGACCATCTCCCGCTCTTCATCGTAGGTGGTGAGTAGAGCGGGATCGGTTTTAAACTGATCGCGGTAGTAGAGAAGAGCCAGAAAAGCATCTTTGCCGCCGCTCCAAAACAGCAGGTCCCGAACAGACTGCCCGGTTTTTGACCCTGCCATTGAATCTGGAATGTTGCTATCTTTCATGCTGTTCTTCGATTGAAATCAAATCACGGTTAACCAACAATAGAACATTTCGCAATGAGTAAAAAGCAGTATTGGCTGATGAAATCCGAACCGTATGCGTACAGTATTGACGATTTGCAGCGAGACGGAAAAATCCATTGGAGCGGCGTTCGAAATTATGAGGCGCGGAATATTATGCGCGACAGAATGAAGGTAGGCGACCGTGCATTTTTCTATCACTCAAACGTGCAGCCGCCGGTGATAGCCGGAGAGATGGAGGTGTGCAGCGAGCCCTATCCCGACCCGTTACAATTCGACCCCGATAGCAACTATTTTGATGAAAAGAGCAGCGAAAGCGATCCGCGATGGCAGCTGGTGGATGTAAAATTCGTACAAAAATTTGATAAACCGGTCACCCGTGATGAACTCAAAAAGCATGATGATCTGCTGGAGATGCAGCTGTTTAAACGAAACCGGCTTTCGATCACGGAAGTAACCAAAATGCAGTACGAAAAAATTTTAAAACTGGCCGGGATGTAGCCATCCGGCTGGGGAGTTGCTCAGTACGAGAGAGAAGAAAAGCGCGCGCAAGAAGAACCGGCACCACGCCGCGTCACGGAGATTTTGCAAAACTCAACAGGTTTTAAAACGGTGTGGAAAGGCTTCAGTATTTACTTATCATCGAAAGGGATAAGCGCACTCTGGCAGCCATAAGGGTGCAGCCGGGCGTGCCACAACCGATTATAACTCGTGTATGAACCAAGGATTTTCTTTCTCAACGCCTTTTGATGACCCGGTGCTGATTTTTGCCCTGGTGATGCTCATCATTTTACTGGCGCCGCTGGTGTTCAGGAAATTCCGTATTCCCGGTATTGTGGGGCTTATCCTGTCGGGAACGGTGGTGGGCCCGGGCATGCTTGGGCTTATCGAACGCGATTTTACCATCGAGCTGCTGGGCACGGTCGGCCTTCTCTATTTGATGTTTATGGCGGGGCTTTCCATCGATCTGAATCGCTTCGAAAAGCTTCGCAATCGCAGCATTGGGTTTGGCATCATCTCCTTTACACTGCCGGCTGCCGGTGCGCTTTTTGCCGGCCATTATCTGCTCGATTTCTCACTTGCCACCTCGTTTTTGTTGGGCTCCATTGTGGGTTCTCATACGCTGCTTGCCTACCCCATTGCCGAGCGGCTCGGCATCACAAAAAATACGGCCGTTACCATGGCACTGGGCGGCACGCTGGTGACGGATACGCTTTCTCTGGGTATTTTGGCGATCGTTGCCGGAACCGTAGTTGAAGCCACCGGCGCGGGGTACTGGTTTCGTTTTGTAGGGTCGATCGCCCTGTTTGTTACCGCCGCCATTCTGATCTTGCCGCGTCTGGGCCGCTGGTTCTTTCGCACCATGAAACAGGAAAATAATGTAGATTTTGTCTTTATGGTGGCGGTGCTTTTCACCACAGCCTATCTGGCCGAGGTGGCCGGCCTGGCGTCTATTATTGGTGCGTTTCTTGCGGGCCTGCTGATGAACCGCCTTGTACCGGGATCGGGTACACTGATGAGCCGCATACAATTTGTGGGGAATGCGCTCTTTATTCCTTTTTTCCTCATCTCTGTGGGCATGCTGGTTGACGTAACCGTACTTACCGGCCTCGATGTGTGGATAAAGGCATTGCTGTTTACGGCACTTGTTTTTGCCGGAAAAGGGCTGGCGTCGCTGGCTGTGCGATATCTCTATAATTACAACAATGCCGAAGCGCTGGTGGTGTTTGGGCTCACCACACCGCAAAGCGCAGCTACGCTGGCGGTAACGCTGCTCGGGTTTGAGCTCGGCTTTTTTGACCAGACAACCGTGAATGCGGTCGTAATCATGATCCTTTTTACCGTGCTTGGCGGCCCGTGGCTGGTAGAGCAATACGGCCGGGCGGTAGCCGCTTTTGAAGAGCAGAAGCCGTACGAGCCATCCGAATCGCCGCAGCGCATTTTGGTGCCGTTGGCCAATCCCGAAACGTCCGATGTTTTGATGGACCTTGCCTTTATGGTGCGGAGAGAGAATTCCGATCAGCCGGTGATGCCGTTAACGGTGGCCCGCGACGGAGTTGACGTAGACAGCCAGGTAGCCAGAGGTGAAAAAATGCTGAGCCATGCCGTCGTTCATGCAGCCGCTGCCGAAGTGCCTGTAAACCCAATCACCCGTATTGACCTGAACATCGCACAGGGTATTACGCGGGCGGTGAATGAAACGCTGGCCTCGATCATTATCATCGGGTGGAACGGAGAGCGATCGGCGAAGCAGAAAATTTTTGGCAGTATTTTGGATCAGCTGCTGAATGATGTAGACGAGAAGGTGTTGGTTTGTAAAATCGAGAAACCGGTCAATACGTTTGAACGAGTACTGCTGGCTATTCCACCCTTTGCCGAACTGGAACAAGGGTTTGCCGAAGCGGTGGAAACCGTAAAACTGATGGCCAGCCAGATGGGTGCGGAACTCTGTATCGTATCGGCCGAAGAGCGCCACGAAGAGATCAAAAAGAAGGCCGACGAATTGAAGCCGGAACTCGACATTCAGTATCAAAAAGTGGCCGGGTGGCTGGCGTTTCCGCACTGGCTGGACGAAACACAACAAGAGAACGACTTGCTGGTGCTGCTAAGTGCACGTGAGGGTTCGCTGAGCTGGCGGCCCGCACTGGAGCGGCTTCCGCGAGTGATTGCCCAGCGGTATCCGCAGCTGAGCTTTATTACCCTCTATCCCACCGAAACGGCTGATGAGGAGACTCGCAAGGAGTCGGCACGGGTGGCGCAGTTGCTGAATGTGGATCATGTGAAAATGGATCTCGAGAAGCACAAACTTGAGCATGTACTCGATGAAATCCTGACACTTTACAGTCCTATTGTGCCCGACGAGCGCGAGCGGTTCGTACGGCGATTGCTCAAAAACTCGGCGGATTATTCCCCGGAAATGCTCAGCGGTGTGGTGCTCTACGATGCGCACACCTCGCTGGTCGAGGAGCCGGTACTGCTGATTGGTATTGACCGGGAAGGGGTAAATGTGCCCAAAGCGGCCAACAATGCCCATGTGTTTATTTTGGTTCTCACTCCCAAGTCGTACTCCACCGAAGGCCATCTCAAAACGGTTAAAACGGCGGCACGGCTCATCCGCCCCGGCCGCTCCATGGAAGAAATTATGGAGCAGGTGTCTCCGGCCGATATCGTAAAACTTCTCTCGGCTCCGGTCGAAAACGGCACCCCGAAAGCAAAACCAAACGGCGAATAAAGGTTTACGGGATATTCTGCCTGCGAACCCCTATTTTGAGCAGTTGAAATACGACTACATAGATCACATTTTCTGAAAAATACGCCGTGTGTTGGATGTTTGGTTGAACGCGGCAAACTGTGAATTCAAATAACTTTATATGGACGTTTTTTCGGCTGCTCCTCATCACGATATTTTTCTGCTGGTTCTTCAAATTGCTCTGCTTCTTCTGGCCGCCCGCGCACTTGGCGAGGTGGCTACCCGCCTTGGTCAGCCATCGGTTATCGGTGAAATCCTGGCCGGAATTATACTTGGCCCATCGCTGCTGGCCGGGCTCTTTCCTGCGTTTGGCGAGCTTATCATCCCTCAAACCGAAGTAAGCGGCTATCTGCTGGAGGTGATTGCGCTGCTCGGAGCCATGTTTTTGCTGCTGATAACCGGTCTGGAGACAGATATCCAGCTGATTAAACGCCACGCCAAAACAGCCATCAGTGTCTCTTTTGGCGGGATTACCGTTACGTTTATTACCGGGTTTTTTCTGGGACAGAATCTGCCCGATTTCCTTCTGGCGGATACCGACGAACGGCTGGTTTTTTCACTCTTTGTAGCTACAGCCATGGCCATATCGGCCATTCCGGTCATCGCCAAGGTGCTGATGGATATGAACCTGATGCGCCGCGACATCGGCCAAACGATTCTCGCCGCCGGGATGAGTGATGATACCATAGGGTGGATTTTGCTCTCTATCGTGGCCGGTATTGCTGCAGGTGACGCCGTAACCACCGGTACTGTGCTCACTACTGTGGGAAGTGTGCTGGCATTTCTGGTGCTGAGTTTTACTGTTGGCCGCTGGATGGTTCGAAAGTTGCTGGAATTTGTGCAGGATGAGGTCATTAGCACCGACCGGCTTCTTTCTCTGGTCATTATTCTGGCCTTTTTGTGGGGCGCTATCACACAGCTGCTCAATCTGGAAGCGATCCTCGGTGCGTTTGTGATGGGGATTCTTTTTGGGATGATGCCGCGGCTGCCCGAAGAGGTCATCAACAAACTGGAAAGTATTGCGCTGGGCATTTTTGCCCCGATCTTCTTCGCCGTAGCCGGATTAAAGGTGAACATCGTAAACTTGTTCGACCCAACGCTCCTGCTCATCACGGTGATTGTGATAGCGATTGCGACACTGGGTAAAGTAATTGGTACCTATAGCGGCGCGCGGCTTGTAGGCGGCAAAGATCACTGGACCTCCCTCAGTTTCGGGGCCGGCTTGAATGCCCGCGGGGCGATGGAAATCATCATTGCCACGATCGGTTTGCGCCTGGGCATTCTCTCGCAGGATATGTTTTCTATTATTGTGGTGATGGCGATTGCAACCTCACTGATGGCTCCGTTTGCATTGCGCTGGGTGTTGAAACGAGTGAAGATGGGAGCTGAAGAGGAGCAGCGACTCAAGAAAGAGGAATTGGAGGCGAAAAGTCTCGTGGCCGATATACACCGCGTGCTGTTGCCGATCCGTGCCCGTGATGCCGAAACGGTAACCCATCAGGATATACAATCAACCGAAGCGCAGCTGCTGGAGTTGATCGGGCAGGATTCGCAGCTTTCCCTTACGCTCTTTACGGTTGCCAAAAAAGAAGAGAAAGCAGCTTGTGAAAAAAACCTGAGTGAACTATCGGAGTATTTTAACCTGCATGAGGTGGTTACCAAAGTGGTGGTGAGTGATAAACCCGGTGATGCCATTCTGGAGGAAGCCAAGAAAGATTACGACCTGCTGGTGATGGGTGCCACCGAACGCGAGGAT
>JBLRWS010000009.1:30679-51357 GCA_047921075.1 Balneolaceae bacterium
GCCAAAGAGATGGTGAATGAGCTGAAAGAGTTGGGAGAAGCGTTTGGTGTAAAAACGGAAGCTATTGTACGGCGTGGCACAAGCCCGGAACAGGTGATTCACGAAATTGCCAAAAGCAATAAGATGGATCTCATTATTGTCGGAACCAATATTCGCCCCGGCTCAAACCGGCTCTATTTGGGTCCGCGAGTAGAAAATATTCTGCAATCGGCACCATGCCCCGTATTGATCTTCAATACCTGATCGATATCCGGGTTACTTAAACAGTGACCGGCGCCGCTTTTTGCTCAGCTTTTCATCAAGGCTGTGTTTCCCGGGGCCGGTCATGAGCATGGCGATAAATACAACACCCAGCGACAGCGGGTGCGAAAAATCGGAGAAGCCCGCCTCACGCGCAAGTTGCGTTACAAACGCTACAATCATCGTACATATCAGCAGAATCAGCGCCGGCAGGGTGTAGAGACCCAGGATGAGAAAAATTCCCCCAAACACCTCGGCCACGGCAGCAGCAAATCCGAAAAAAATATGAAACGAGTTGATGCCAAGATTCGACATCGCACCGCCAACCATCTCCCACCGCTCAGGCCCACCCATTATTTTGGGCAATCCATGAAAGATGAACAGGGTGCCGATTCCAAGTCGAAGAAAGAGAAGGCCGAGGTCGAGCCGCTTACCGGTTAGAAACATAGAGAGAATATTGAATATTATAAGATCAGGTGCACACGATACACTACTAAATAAAACAAAAAATGTTGCCCTGCTATCATCAAAACGTAAAAAAAAGTAGATAGGTTATAGGGGGGATCTATGCATCAGAAGCCATCACAATGAACACACTCCTCTGGTGCAAAACCGATCTGCGAACAGATGATCACGAAAGGTCGCATAATGCTTTCCGGAAATGAGAACGTTGAACGACTCCGCAACAACAGTGGATAAACATCCGCTTTCGTGATTCGGCAAAGCGATGTACATTGGACCAACTTGAAACTGAATTCACTCGTTATGCGCTTGTACCTTCTGTTGTTTTTGTTTGCTGTGGCGGCCTGCTCATCGGCCGACGATCAACTCCATCAGCTTTTTGATGACCATTGGGAATACAGCCTCCAGGCCAACCCGCTCTCTGCAACCAACCAGGGAGATCTGCGATTCAATGATCAACTGCCGGGAACCGACCTGGACGCCATCCTTGAACAGAACGAACAGCAGCAGCAATTTTTGGAACGGCTTCGCGGCATTTCCCGCAATCGGTTGACAGAAGAGAACCGCATTCATTACGATATTTTTGAGATTCAGCTCCGCAATAGCATTCGCAATGTTGAGCTGGGCGGCCATCTGTTGCCGCTCAACGGCTGGTGGGACTATTACGCGGTGTTTGCCGATCTTCCCAATCGTGTACCGCTGCAGAACGAAGATCATTTTCGAGACTACATCCAGCGCTTGCGCAGCTTTCCTGCATACAATGCCGGCTACATCGAGCGGATGCGGATGGGGATGGAGCGCGGGCTGGTGCGTCCGCAATCGGTATTTGAAGGCCCGCTGACGGCCATCGAAATGAACAGCGCTTCCGAGCCTGGGGAGTCGCCCTGGTTTGAGCCGTTTCGCGAATTACCGCCATCCATTAACGATAAGACCGCCGATGAGCTTCGGGAAGAGGCGATCGAAGCGATCGGTGAGCAGGTGATTCCGCAATACCGGGAGCTGCTTCGTTTTTTGCGTGAGGAGTATATACCGGCGGCATCACCCACACCGGGCATTACGGATGTGCCGGGCGGCGAACCCTATTATCGCTATCTGGTAGAGATGTTCACCACCATGGACATTACGCCGGAGGAGGTGCATCAAATTGGGTTGCAGGAGGTGGAGCGTATTCGGGATGAAATGATGGAGATTGTGGAAGAAACCGGATTCGGGGAGGATTTTGACCGGTTTGTCAACTTTCTGCGAACCGATTCGCAATTTTATGCTGCCTCGGAAGAGGAGCTGATGAAAGAGACTGCGTGGGTGGCCAAGCAGATGGACGGCAAACTTCCCGAGCTTTTCAATACACTGCCGCGGCTGCCCTATGGCATTATGAAAGTGCCCGATTATCTGGCTCCCAATACGGCCACAGCTTACTACAGCCGCGGGGCGGCAGATGGCACTCGGGCCGGTTTTTACGCGGTGAATACGTATGATCTCTCCAGTCGGCCGCTGTACGAAATTCCCGCACTGTCGCTGCACGAAGCCGTGCCCGGGCATCACCTGCAAATTGCACTACAGCAAGAGCTGGAAGAGCTGCCCCGGTTCCGCACCGTTGCAGGGTTTACTGCATATACCGAAGGATGGGCGCTCTATGCCGAGCGGTTGGGCTTGGAAGTGGGCATCTACGACGATCCGTACGACAATTTTGGCCGCCTCAGCTACGAAATGTGGCGCGCGCTCCGGCTGGTGGTCGATACCGGGCTGCACGCGAAAGGGTGGAGCCGCGAGGAAGCGGTTTCGTTTATGGCGGAAAACTCTGCTCTGGCTCTGCATAATATTCGCAGCGAAGTGAATCGCTATATCTTTTGGCCGGGCCAGGCACTGGCGTACAAAATGGGGGAAATTGCTATTCGCAACCTTCGCAGTGAAGCTGAGGAGGAACTGGGCGATCGGTTCGACCTGCGCACCTTTCACGATGTGGTGCTGCTGAGCGGGAGTGTTCCGCTGCAGGTACTGGAAGATCGCGTGGATGCGTGGATCCGGGAGGAAAAAAGCAGGTAACGTTGCCGGCTACTTACTCAGCGCCTGCTCCAGGTCGGCAAGCAAGTCGTCGATGTGCTCGAGTCCCACACTGAGACGAATCAGATTATAAAGGCTCACCGATCCTTCGCCTTCACTGCTTTCGCGGTGCTCCCAGGTCGATTCCACACCGCCTAAACTGGTTGCGCGAATAATCAGTGATGAACCCCCCACAACCTCAATGGCTTCCCGGCGGCTGCCATCCAGAAGAAAACAGACCATCCCGCCGTACCCGCGCATCTGTGAGCGCGCAATATCATACCCCTTGTGGGAGGGGAGCCCGGGATAAAACACATCGTTCACGCGGGTGTGATTGGCCAAAAATTCTGCCACAGCCTGTGCATTCTCGTTGTGGCCGCGCATGCGGTAGGCCAGCGTTCGCGTACTGCGCGCCAGCATCCAGCAATCCTGCGGAGTGGGAACGGCACCGCCCATTTTTTGAATGCCCCGAATTCGTTCAAAAAAACCGTCACTCTCTTTGGCGATCACAGCCCCGCCCAAAATATCGCTGTGCCCTCCAAAATATTTCGACGTGGAGTGCAGTACCAAATCGGCGCCCAGTTCCAGCGGTAGCTGATTCACCGGTGTGGGCCAGGTGTTATCAACCACCACCCGAATCGGTTTGCCCGCCGCGAGTGCAGCTGTTGCCTCGATATCCACAAGACGCATCAGCGGGTTGGAGGGCGTTTCGATCCAGATCAGACGGGTATTGTTTCGAATAGCGGCGGCCACATCATCCGGGTTGGTCATGTTGATGAAGCTGCTCTCCAGCCCCCAGCGGTTCATTACATCCTGTACCAGTTTTCGATTTCCGGCATACACATCTTCGGGGATGATGATATGATCGCCCGGGTCGAGTGCTTGAAAAATGGCCGAGGCGGCGGCCACTCCTGATGAAAAGGCGGCAGCTACTGCTCCATTTTCGAGTGATGCGAGCAAATGCTCCCACTGCTCCCGATTTGGATTCGCCAGCCGGGTATAATGGTAATCCTCATCCATCCGCCCCTGTTTGTCAATTTCAAATATAGTGCTTGGCGAAATGGGCGGCACAATAGCCGATGAGGGATTGCCGATCGAGAGGCCGGCGTGAATAGCGCGCGTTTCAAATTTCATCATTAAAAAAATTGAGTGTACGGGGTGCAAATCAGCTCAGCCGGTTGCGATCGGGATGCAGGTTGCGTACTCTACATCCCTCAACAAAACAGAACGACTATGGCAGATTTACAAGTTAGCGGAAAGGTAGTACAGATCCTCGAAGAACAAAAAGGGGAAAGCAAAAACGGCCCGTGGCGAAAGCGCGATTTTATTCTGGAAACGCCCGGAAAATTTCCCCGAACAATATGCATCACCCAGTGGGGCGAGCAGATTGATCAGGCCGAACTGAACGTGGGGGAAACGGTAACCGCCTCTATCGATATCCAAAGCCGTGAATACAATGGGCGATGGTATACCGATGTGAAAGCGTGGCGAATTGAGAAAGGCGACTCGGCCGGCGGGGCGGCCTCATCCGGGCCGGATGATGTGGTGATCGATTTCGGCCCGGGCGATGACGATGATATCCCGTTCTAAACCCGCTTAGGCAAGAATATTTTCCAGGCCGGAATCAGCTACAAACAGGCACGAAGATCGGGTGATCTTCACATATTCACGCATTCGGTTCAGGTCGGGATCGTCGGCCAGGCCAAAGAAGTCGACATCGGCTTGTGGTGCTGTAGAGAGGGCTTCATCGAAGCTGCCAATCTCTACATGAGCCGTTGCGTTTTTTAACCTGGCAACGTCAATGAGGGAGTCAATATATTCGTACGCTTGTTCCACCTGCTCTTCATTTACCACGGTGATGATGCGCATCTCTGCACCCCAGTTAACCGACAGTTTATAGGCCGAGAGCAGGGCGAGATCTACATTGCCAAGATTCATGCTTAGGTCCCAGTGCGGACTCTTTTCTCGCAGCCACACGTTGATGCTAGCCCGCCGCCCGAGTTGCGCAATGGGGTCTTCCAGATAGAGCTGAATGCCCATTTTGTTGAAACGTGCTTCGGTAATGATGCTTCGAATTTCGTCGTCGCTGTGGCCCTCATGCGGAACCCGTAAAAAAAGAATATTGGGCGCAAAAAACGTACCCTGCAGGGTTTGCAACGAATCGATTACCGCATTGCGAAACTGCTTTGAATCGAGCACGGACCAGCGAGTATACACATTGCCTTTTTGAAACGCACTGCCCATATCGGTCAGGGAGTCGCGTAGTTTGTCGGACGTCTGCTCCGAAGCAATACCGATCAGCTTGATGGAGCCGCGCGGATAGACCAGATTGTGAATCAAGCTGAAACTGCCTCGCAGTTCGCGGCTGCTGCGTACCGGCACCAGCAGGTTTGCTTTCCAGGCGCGTTCTTTGTCTTCAGGCAGCAGGGATACTTTTTTGGCCGCCCATTCAGCCAGCGAGATAAATAGACCGCTGCGCATATCGCCGTAGGGCACATTCAACTTTCGATTGCTCAGGTACAGATAGGTGGCGATTACGATTCCAAGCGCTACCAGCCCAAAGGTTGGGTTGATGATAAACATTGTGAAAAGGCAGCCAAGTGTACCGATTGCCGGAATCATTTTCGGTATGGGAAAGGTGGGGCGGAAACTGATCATATCCATCCGCTGCTCAATCAAAACCACCAGATTGATCATCATGTAAGTGATCAGAAAAAACATGGTAATGAGCGGGGCAATGGTGTTCAGGTCGCGCAGCATTAGCGTTAACAGAACAATACCACCGGTAAGCAGAATGGCATTTCGGGGTTCTCCCCCTTTCGATCGTTTGGAAAAGGTTTCGCCACCGGGAAAGATGCGGTGATCGCCCAGGGCCTGCAGAATACGTGGCGCCCCTACGATGGATGCCAGCGCTGATGAGAAGGTAGCGCCAAGCAGACCACCCAGTACAGCAGGAGGCCAAAACGCGTAGTCGATCATCACATTGTAGTTCGAGACCAACTCTTCGGCAGGGACAACACGAGCAAGCCAATAGCCGGAAGCCATATAAATAACGTAAGAAATGGCAATAGCCGAGAGGGTGCCGAGCGGGATGCTTCGTTTGGGGTTCTGCAACTCGCCCGACATGTTAGCCCCGGCCATGATACCGGTTGCCGCCGGAAAAAACACCGCAAAAACAACCCAGAAACTGATCCCTTCAAAACCACTTTCGGGTGCACCCGGAAATTCGCCCCACCATAAAATATCTTGCTCCATAGCTCCGGTAAATAATGTGATAAAAATAGAGCCAAGCGCCCCGATAATAACCGCAAGTATGATGTATTGAATGCGGAAAGCGAGCCGAGCGCTTAAAAATGCAATGGCAAACAGGCTGCCAAATACCACCACGTCAACCAACAGTGCACTGTGGTCAGGAAAGATGTAGAGCCATCCCTCACGAAAACCGAAGATGTACATGGTAATGGCAAACGTCTGTGCCAGATAGAGCGGAATGCCCACACTGCCGCCCACTTCGAGCCCCAACGACTGGGAAATGATCGAATACGCCCCACCCGCCTTGATGCGAATATTGGTGGTGATGCACGACATCGACAGTGCGGTGGCAGCTACGATGATAAAGGCGATGGTAACCACAATCCAACCACCCAACAAGCCGGCATTGCCAACCACCCACCCTTGCCGCAAAAACAGAATTACCCCGAGAATGGTGAGCAGTGTGGGGACAAAAACCCCGGCAAATGTGCCGTATTTTTGTGTTACAGACGATTTGCTCTCGTCCACCTGTTCCTGCAAGGTTGCGTCGTGTAGCGAGGCCATATTCCGGTAGTCGGTTTAGTTAGAATGGAGTGTGTTTTACACTCGTACACCAAATAAACGAAATATTGTGCAATTCTGAATGAACTTTATAGGATGGTAAATAGATAATTATTGAAGGGTTACGGAGCTCAATCTTTCGAGAAACTACTCCACTTCATGTAGACACAAACCATTAGTGAGTTTGGCTGCACGCAAGTAGAAAAGGTGCGGGAGACTCCGATAACAGTGCCTGTACGGCCTGTTTTTTATCGATCAGAGGATCATTTGCAACATCGCCAAGCAGTGGTACCACAGCTACAAAGGCGATAGTTGTAACCGTCCGTCCATCCGCCCAACAAGCCTTCATTATCTCAGGTATTTTTTGCCACATCACTTCGGCGACGGAATCTGTTTGAGGAGTATCCCTTCTGGTGAATCTTGGAGAATGGTTACGTTGGTACCGAAAGTGTGCTGAAACTGGCAGGATCTACCATGGCAAATGTACATGTTCCGCTTCAGGAAGGTAGATTTTTAAGGGAGCCTGGAAAACCAATCCGATCTCAGATTGTATTGCGCCTCCACTTTACTGAAACCGAACCCCGGCAAACAAATATGCCGGATTGAAGAGATCAACGCATTGTTAAGAAAGTGAGATTAAAGAAATCTAATCATTAAAAATACTCACTTTTAAGTATTGTAATTATAACATATATGTTGGAATTTTAAGAAAACAGCATAGGGATGCAGTTGTATGGATTTGGGATTTTCGTACAATAGCAGTGGGAATAATAGCACTGGGACATTTAAATACTAAACTAACCTTAGGGACATTGAAAAACATACGAAGACTGTTGGGTCTGGGGATGATTGCGCTTTTTATTGTGCAATGCGAAACCCCGGAAAGCCCCAATTTTACACTGAATACGCGTATTGATGCGCCATTAATTGCAAGTAGCAATTTCCAGTTTTTAGGCGGTACAAGCGCTCTTATCGATACTACCGACCCCGATTTAGAGGGGCTCTTTTTTGTGGATGGAGACAACTTTGTAACCCTCTCGAAAGAAGAGGAATTCGATTTTGGAGATCTGAATGATGCCATTCCCGAAGTGGATGTGGAGCCTACATCGTTTGAATCTCAGGTAGGCGAAATTGAACTTGGAGACTTCTCTTCGCAGGATGAGGACGGAAATTTGGGGGAGGCCGACTTCTCTGACTTGACCGGCCAGCCGATTCCTCTTCAAGAGGGTGATCCTATACCGGGTGCACAGTCGCCGTTTCCTGTTAATATTGAGCTGGATACCGACTTTTTTGAAAGCGCCATCGTGAAGCGGGGCGGTTTGGAAATTTCGCTGAGAAACGAACTCGGTTTCGACGTGCGGGAACTCTCGCTCGAACTGCGGTCGGGAAATACGGTTGTTGGCTCAGCCATATTTGCTAATCTGGAACACAGCACCACCCGTCGGGATGTGGTTGTGCTGGTGGCTAACCCCGAAACCGATCCGGAAGTAGAGCTTACCGATCTGAATCTCAATGTCGAAATTGAGTGGGATACGCAGGTTATGCAGGCCGATGCCGGCTCACTCATTATCAATGATGTGGTTGGCAATGAGTTGTTTGCATCTCAGGTGGTGGCGTCGGTTCCACCTCAGGAATTCTTCTCTGACGGCGTGTCTGAATTTTCAGATGAAGAGTTTCTGTTTACCGACCCATCCCATTTTGTGGAGCTTGAGTCGGGGCTGCTTGTCATTCAAAACATCATCAACCAGATTGATGTGGATTTGGATGTGCTGGAAATCTCTTTTCCCGGAATACGGACGGCACCTTTTGGGATAGGAGATTCGCTCGTTATCCGATTTGACGGGGACCAGAAAATTCCCCGAAACAATGTAGCGCCGATTTCCAGATCCTTCGATTTAAGCAATGCCAGAATTTTTGCTGAAGGAAATGAGGTCGTGTATAACATTCAGGCTCTTACGGAAGACACCCAGGCCGGCAACGGCACCCAGAGTCGGGTGATTAATGAAAACGACCGCCTTACAGCAGAGGTAGCCATTGAAAATCTGACCATCGCTCAGGCTTTCGGAGTGGTCGTAAACAAGCAGGTAACGCTGAATGAAGACGATCCATCCAATGGTGACTTCCTGGACCTATTAAACGACCAAGAAGCAGAAATAATCGAAATTGACGGTATTGATGACCTCTCCGAAAAACTGGAAGGGCTGGAATTTGTGAACTCCAGCTTGAGCATCAACTACTTTACCAATATTGATGTGCCAGCTACGGTTATCGGCGCGTTTCTTGGCGAAGATGCAAATGGAAACCAGTTCTTTTTAAGCGGGCTGCCCGGCACCCCGCAAGTGGTTGGCCCGGCCGATCCCAGTGAACGGCTTCAGTTTGGCGGGAACAGCATTCCCAGTTCGGATCTCATAAAATTTGAACTGGAAACAACCGGCAATGAAGAGGAACTTCTTACATTTACCTTCGACAGGAATAACTCCAACATTACAGAATTTCTGAACCGGCTCCCGATACAAATTCGGTTTATTGGCCTGGCCAATATCAACGAAAACGGAGAGGTTGGGAGTGTTGTAAATCCCGTTCGGTTCGACCCTGTACTCACCGTTAATATTCCGCTCGCCCTGCGGGCCGATGCGGCTGTCTTCACCGATACAACCAGTACCAGTTTGAGTGAGCTGCCCGGGCAGGGTGATGATTCTACTATTACTGAAGGGTTTCTTCGAATTCAGTACACCAACGGGATTCCTCTCGGATTTGACCTGGTGCTCGATTTGTTGGACGAAAGTGAGAATCTGATAACCAGTGTGCCCCTGCCTTCGCAAAATGCAATTCATTTTGATGCGGCTCCGGTATCGGCAAGCGGATTTGTTACAAACCCGACTCAGGGAGTCACAACAATAGAATTAAGCCGTGCTCAGCTAGACATTATCAACCGTACAGAGTTTGTCCGGCTTGTGGCAGGTTTGCAAACCTTCGAACAATCGGATGTGAAGGTGCGCGATATTGATTCGATAGAGATCAGTATTAGCGGACGGTTCGAAATAGACACAATCATCGATTAATTGGGGGGGATCATATGAAATTACTGAACTATTATATTCTTGCACTGGTAACATCACTCTGTATTGCTGCACTTCCGATAGATTATGCGGATGCGCAATCGAGGCATAGTACATCCAGAACCATTGGGCTGGGTGGTGGCGGAACGGCCTATCAGGATCTGTATCATGCCAACTTCATTAACCCGGCTAACCTGAGGCTAAATGTGGAAAAACGCCCGAAAATTACAATTGGCCTGGCCGGCGGAATCCACACCAATGCCGGGGGCGGGCTAACCAACGTGTCGATTTATAACGACTACCTGACCACCGGTAGAAGAATTGATGCGGGAACATCCAACGAAATGCTTGGACATTGGTTTGGCCCAAGTGATGAGAACTCTCAGGGACTGGGTGTGGATGCCGGTGTTATTCCGCTGGGCTTGGTTTACAGAGGAAACAACTGGACCGGAAGTTTGGTGTCTCGCACGCGGGTGCTGGCCAACTCCGACTACTCCCGGGGATTTGCCGAACTGTTTTTTAACGGATTGGACTCCGACCTTTTCTCGAACAGCCGCGCGGTAAATACCCGACAGGAATTGGTTTTCTTTAATGAAATCTCTTTGGGATACGCCCGGACGCTATGGACGTCGCCCGAGCTGCTTGGCTTTGGAAGAAATGCAAAACTGCACATTGGGATAGCGCCAAAACTACTGATGGGTATCAACTATTTCCAGGGATCGCTTGTATCCGACCTGCGTGTTCAACGCGCAGAAGCGGGGCAAAATCCCGAAATACAGCACAATTTTATCTATCAGATAGAGTCTGTAGGCGAACTCTCCGATCAGATTGCTGAATTTAACCGGCAACAGAACATGGGCAACGACCCGCGTTTTGGAGATTTTGTCGATTTCAACAGCTCCGATTTTACCAGCTTTAACGGCACCTCTTTGGGGGTTGATATTGGAGCAACACTCGAGATGGATCTGGATGATTCGTTTCTCCCTTTTGGCCGCGAAAAAAAGTTAGTCATCGGTTTGTCGATAACCGATATCGGTTCAGTAAGCTTTAGCGATAAAGCCCGGCAGTTTACAGCCGGAGAAAATTTCTTGTGGACCGGCTTTAATTACGACAAGGAGGTTATCGATAACGAATTCGACGGCGATGATGACGCGTTTTTCGAATCGGTGTTGAGAGACTCCATTGGCAATGATGTGTACCTGAACTTTTTGGCTCAGGAAACATCCAGCTTTAGCCGGGCACTTCCAACCATGATCAATCTGGGTGGCTATTTACAGGCCGGCCGGTTGGCAGTTATGCTGGATGTGGGCACAGGATTAAACGACAGAGGCACCAACAGCCAATCGATGCATCTGGCATTAGGTACCGAATACAGGCTGTTTAACCGTATTCCTTTCCGTACCGGATTTCGAACCGGTGGATACAGCAACACCAGCTATCACGTAGGTACAGGTGTAGAGTTTAAAAACTTTGAGTTTACGTTTGGGGCCGCGTCTACATCTTCGGCGGGAAGCAAGGGAAGCAGTGCAGGCTTCGCCTGGTCAGGCTTGGTCATTCATATTTAATGAAATAGAAAACCTGGCCAGAACGTCAGGCTAGTATGTTGATGATTATCGAGCTTTGAGAGGCACTCGGTGCCTTTCAAGGCCCGTGCCTGCCTATTTTGGGGGGCTGGAGTGTTGTTGGAGCTACATCCCCCCAAAACATGATGAGGTGTTCGCCCTGATCGTTGAAGCGCGCAGGGAAACCGATGAAAAATCGCAAGAGGTTTATCAAAACGTATTGAATCGAATTGATGCGATCTGCGGAGATGAGGCGAATTATAGCCCGATTTCACTGGACCATTTAAAGCTGGCCGCTCGTCCCGATCTGCTTGCTACAGAGGTGAACATCAGAGTGCAATCACAATCATGGTTTAAAAAGCTGAAATACTTCGCGCGGCTCTATGCTTTACAGGCCGTTGGCTATTATCTGATGAAAACCAATAAAAAGACGAAAAACATAGACTGGAGCCGATACCGAGAAGACCTGAAAAGCAATTCAGATGCCCGAAAGTTCAATTTCTCTCTACAAACTATTATTTCCAGCAACGTTTCGCAGCGCCTTGAGCTGAGCGACTATAACGGACAGCACGTTCACTTTGTGGATTGTGCCGAAGGGGGGTATGCAAAAGCTGCCCAGGCATTAAAAAGCCGCCTGAAAATGCTGAAGAGCAAAGGAGAAACGAAAAAAGATTGACATAAAAAACCCCGCATCAAACAGAGTTCGATGCGGGGTTTTTAGAAAATAAATAGCGATCAGGAAGCCGCAGCCAATTCTTGCAGAGCCTGTGCCAAACGTTTCATTTTATCTGGATTACGGGTGCCGCCGGAATGGTTTTCCACTTCAACGGCCAGCTGACGCAGCATTGTTGTTCGCTGGCTGCCATTGGCGCGTTCAGCCTGGGCTAAACCGGTGCGCACTGCATGCAAAAAGGGCATATCAACTTCGCGGTTCCTCTCCAGTTGATCGGCATAGGCGCGAGCCAGATAGAAGCTTGCCGGCCACTCCAGTTTCGGCTGCCCTTGTGGATTAAAAACACTCTGCCGCACGGTTTTAGCCGCTTCAATTTCGTTGGCTGTGATAAAGTCGCTCGGAATCAGCTCAAAAATATCGAGCCCCCGTGCAATTTCTGAGTTTACAATGTATCCGTTGTACCAGTACACCGACCAGCTTCCGGCCGATTCCATACGGTCGGCGTGAACCGGCCCGCGATCGTGAAAGGCAATTTCAACCGGGTTGGCAGGATCGGTAAAATCGAACAGTAAAATTCCACCTTGGTACCACGACTGAACCATAATATCGCGGCCCGGTACCGGTATGATGGAGCCGTTATGCGCCACGCAGTTTTCCGTTTCGGTCTGCGGTGCTTCAAGCTTGAAATAACTTTCAAAATGCATCTTCCCGTCGCGAATAGAGAACAGGGCATTTGCTCCCCACTCTTTTGGATCGGTTTCGCGACATTTAGCTTGCAGCCCGCCGCCCCACTCGTCGGTAAAAATCACGGTTGTGCCGTCGTTGTTAAAGGTGGCCGAGTGCCAGTAGGCGAAGTTTGAATCGGCCACGGCGTCGATACGTTTGGGATTGACGGGATCGGAGATGTCGAGCAGCAGTCCGTAGCCCTCACACGCGCCGCCGGCAATGCCAAGTTCAGGGTAGAGGGTAATATCGTGGCATTGGTTGGGCCCGCGCTCCATCAATGCATCATCAATACCCAGCATTTCGGGCAGAGATTCACGCAGGGCGGCGCTATCGGCAGCCGTCGGTTCGCCCGATCCGCCTCGCATCTGTACCATCATGGAAAGCATGGGAACCACAAATTCCTCGGGCAGCACCATTGCCTCTCCCAGGAATTCCACCACAAATGCACCTTCGGCAATCGCCTGATCCAACTCTTCACGATCGGCCGCCGTCATACCGTGACGCTCCGGGGCTTCCAGCCCTTCAAAAATACGGGGGCGATTTACAATCGCTGCTTCCTGCGGATTGGCAAGCGGCACCTGAATGATTTCAATTCGGAACAACGCACTTTCGGGATCTTCTTCCGGAAGGGCGTCAATACATCCTTCCAATTCAGTTTCGGGCCGAACAGGAGCCGAGCCTGATACGTAGATGTAGATATTTTCATCATCATCGGGATCAACAAGCACCGAGTGGGTGTGCGAACCGCGGCAGGTCTGCACATTGGCGATGTACTCCGGATTCTGAATGTCGGAAATATCAAAAATGCGAATACCTCGCAGACGGTCGGGACTGGACGCTTCAAATACACCTTGCGTGCCGCAATCGAGTCGGCCTTCGAGCCCCTCTCCGGATACAAATAACAGGTTGTTATACACCGAAACATCACTTTGGGAGGCGGGACAGAGGTAATCGATCACCAGTTCCGGTTCGGCCGGGTTGGCTATGTCCCAAATCATAAAACCGTTAAAGTTTCCCTGAATCGCATAGTGATCAAAAAAGGCAAGATCGGAATTCATCGAGCCGATAAAAACGTCGGGGGGAGGTGTGGATGAGAGTTTCCGGAGATTCCAGATCGCCTCCTCGGCAGTAAAAAGTCCGGCCTGGAGGTCTACCCGCGGATCGGGTGATGGGGCCGGTACGTCATGCAGCGCGGGTATGGATGGCGCAGCCTGTGTTCGGTCGGCCGACGACTCGGATGACGCGCAACCATAAAGCGTGGCGGTGGCTGTAAGAAAAATCAGAGCCAGCCAGTACCGACCCGGTTTGCACGTACATTGTTCTCGTTTCAAATTCATAGCAATACTGTTTTAGATGGATGAAAAGGCAGCCGGACGGCATGCAGAAGTAGTAACTGTTTATACTGATTAAACCGGTGTCGATACTTTTCCAGCTTAGCCTGCTGCTTGTAACCGAAACCATGAGTATACAGAATTGTGGTGAATGGCGGGTTAGATTTTTACAACGAGGAGGCGGTCCATAAAAAAACCCTTATGCGAACCGGCCGCATAAGGGTTTGAAACAGGTGATAAATGACCGGCTACGAAGCAGCTGCAAGATCTTGCAATGCCTGAGCAAGGGCCATCATTTTCTGATGGTTGCGTGAAGCATCGGCGTTTGCTTGTACCTGCTGTGCCAACTGATTCAGAATCGTGGCACGGCGCGTACCATTGGCTCGTTCTGCCTCTGATAAACCGGTGCGTACGGCGTGGAGGAACGGCATGCCGATCTCCCGGTCACGCTCCAGCTGATCGGCGTATGCCCGTGCAAGATAAAAACTTGGTGGCCACTGTAATTTCGGCTGCCCCTGTGGATTAAATTGATCCATATGGACCGTTTTGGCGGCCGCAATTTCGTTCTCCGTCAGATATTCGCTCGGTACCAGTTCGAAGACGTCGATGCCGCGGGCAATTTCGGAATTGATGAGCACCCCGTTGTACCAGTACACCGACCAGCTTCCGGCCGATTCCATACGGTCGGCGCGAACCGGGCCTCGATCGTGAAAGGCAATTTCAACCGGGTTGGCGGGATCGGTAAAATCAAAAATGTTGATACCACCCTGATACCACGATTGCACCATGATGTCGCGCCCGGGTACCGGAATGAGTGAGCCGTTGTGGGCCACGCAGTTTTCCAGCTCGGTTTGCACAGCCGGCATCTTAAAGTAACTCTGGAATTCCATCTTTCCGTCGCGAATGGTGTAGATGGCGTTCGCACCCCATTCGTAAGGATCAATATCACGGCATTTTGGCTGGCCGCCGCCGCCCCATTCGTCCGTAAACAATACGGTTGTTCCGTCGTTGTTAAAAGTGGCGGAATGCCAGTAGGCGAAGTTGGAGTCGGCAACAGCATCAATTCGTTTCGGGTTCACCGGATCGGTGATATCGAGCAGCAGTCCCCATCCCTCACAGGCACCACCGGCAAGCCCAATTTCCGGATAGAGGGTGATGTCGTGGCACTGATTTGGGCCAAGAGCATCCGAACCGCGGCCACGAGCTTGCATCATGTCATCAATAAAATCAGGAAGACGCTCGCGCAGTGCGGCACTATCGGCAGCGGTTGGCTGGCCGGTGGCTCCTCGTTCCTGCATAATTTGTGCTAAAAACATCTGCACCATTCCGCCCGGAATCACTCGTTCCTGACCCATCATGGGTGCGATAAACGCGCCACGCTCACGGGCCTCTTCCAGAGCCTGACGCTCTTCTTCGGAAGGTCCGCGTGTTGGAGGGGCGTCCATCCCTTCAAAAATACGTGGAGAGCTTACAATAGCAGCATCCTGTGGATTGGCCAACGGTACTTTAATGACTTCTATTCGGAATAGCGCACTGTCTTCATCTTCATCGGGAAATGCGTCAGTACAGCCGGGGAGTTCGGCATTGGGGCGTACCGGAGCGGAGCCCGATACATAGATGTAAATGTTTTCATCATCATTCGGGTCGTCCAGAACAGAGTGCGTGTGCGAACCGCGGCAGGTTTGCACATTGGCGATGTACTCCGGATTCTGAATGTCGGAAATATCAAAAATGCGAATTCCGCGCAGGCGGTCGGGGCTCACCGCTTCGCGAACACCTTCCGTTCCGCAGTCGAGGCGTCCGCCCAATCCTTCGCCCGATACAAAGAGCAGATCTCCATAAACAGACACATCACTTTGCGAGGCGGGGCACAGAAAATCGACGGTCAGTTCGGGGTCGGCCGGATCCGATACATCCCAGATCATAAAGCCATTGTAATTTCCCTGTATGGCGTATTGATCCTTGAAAGCCAGATCAGAGTTGGTAGAGCCGATAAAGTCCGGCGCGGGGGGGCGCGTGGCAATCAGCTCCAGGTTCCAGATCGCTTCTTCGGCATCAAACAGGCCGGCAGCGAGGCCTTCGCGCGGATCGGGAGATGGTGCTTCAAGTTCGTGAATCGGTGTTAATGTAAAGCTGGATGGCGGCAATTCTCGTGGCGGTTCGGACGTGGAACAGCTTACCGCTGTCATCAGAACAACCAGAAAAGCTGCAACTGTAGGCAACCATTGTTTCATCATGGGTTGTGTTTCTTGGGTTGATGTGGTCTGTGTGTTATTAAGAATTCATTTGATCGAGCATCAGGTTCATACGATCAATTTCGGTCACTTGTTCAGCGTGGATGTCGGCCGCAAGGCGGAAAATCTCCTCGTCTTGAGCCGCGCCGTCGGTATCAAAAAGATCCAGAACCATGGTTACGGCTCCCTCATGATGCTCAATCATAAATTGAAGAAAGAGCCGGTCAAATTCTCTGTTTTTAGCTGCGGCAAGTTGCTCAAGTTGATCTTGCGTTAACATACCCGGCATGTCGTGATGATGATGCATGCCGTGATGTCCGCCCGGCCCGTGAATCATGAGGTTGAGCCCATCAATGTGTACTTCTGGTACCGGCTCGCCACGATCGCGGAGCCACTTTTGCATCAGGCGGATTTCACCTTCCTGTGCGTTGATGATGCGGGCAGCCAGCACCTGAACCGAACGGCTTGCCCCATTGTCCGGCGCCAGCCGCGACATGATCAATGCCTGTGCGTGGTGGGCGATCATGTCGTTCATAAACGAAACATCGGCCTCACTGAAGTTCATCCGGGAGCTGTCGATACGGGCCCAGTAGAGTGCTTCCATGTCAGAAAAGTCGGGCTGAACGACGTCGGGCGAAGTGGCTTGTTCCTGCGTGGAGCAGGCAGCAAATAGGCCCGCAAGAGCAAGAAATGCGAGAAAAGAATAAAATCGTGAAATCATCGCGTAACTCAGGAATGAACATTAAAGAGATCGAAACATAACAATAGTGTAAAATCTAAGGGTTTCAAACATGAGATGGTAAAATTTAGTTAAGAACCCCGTGGTTGATTTCACCGTTGTTAACGCGGCCGCAATGCGGAGCGTATCAACCCTGTGAACGTTCTGGAGAGGGCTCAGGCAGGATGACCAATATGCTGCATCACAGCCGGTTTTATGTGGGTGCCAAGCAGTTCGATGGCGCGCAGCATATCACGTTGCGGCATAGTACCTACACTCAGTTGAATCAGAAACCGATCGTGTCCGAATAGCTCGTGCTGGTAGAGAATTTTTTCAACGATCTGCTCCGGCGCTCCAACCATATTGGCACCTTCCAGAGTTGTACCCTCTGTAAACTGCTCTTTGGTGATGGGCGGCCAGCCACGCTCTTTTCCGATGTTGTTCATTACCTGCGAATGTGCGGGATAAGCCAATTCAAGGGCTTTTTGAGATGTATCGGCAATAAAGCCGTGCATGTTCAGACTCAGGCGCGGCCGGGAATGCCCCGCTTCCTTAGCGCCCCGTTTGTGCAGATCTGCCAGCGGGGTGAAGCGGGCAGGATATCCGCCAATGATGCCAAGTGCCATGGGCAGGCCGCGAGCTCCGGTGTCGTAAGCCGATTGAGGCGTTCCACCCACGGCCCGCCAGATCGGGAGCTTATCCTGATGCGGACGCGGATACACTCCCCGCCCCTGAATAGCCGGCCGATGCGTTCCCTGCCAGGTTACGATCTCTTCCTCGCGCAGCTGGAGCAACAGATCCAGTTTTTCCGAAAATAGTGACTCGTACGACTGCAGATCGTAGCCAAACAGCGGAAACGACTCGATAAAGGAGCCGCGACCCACCATAATTTCGGCACGCCCGGGCGCAAGTTGATCCAACGTGGCAAACTGCTGAAATACCCGCACCGGATCCTCAGAGCCAAGAACGGTTACCGAGCTGCTGAGGCGTATCTGACTGGTTTGGGATGCGGCCGCTGCCAGCAACACCGCCGGCGCCGATGAGATGTACTCACTGCGATGGTGCTCACCAATGGCGTACACATCCAGCCCGCACTCATCCGCGAGGGTAATCTCCTCCATCAGGTGCTTTAGCCGTGTGTGAACAGGCAACCGTTTTCCCGTCGATGGGTCGGGGGTGTTTTCAACAAAGGTGTAAATGCCAAATTCCATGTGCCGGTGTTTTTTTAGGGTTATACCTGGCAGGAAGGGTAGGGCAGTAAATTTATTTAATATTAAACTACTATTCAATAGTTGCCGCTTTGAAGCGTGCTGCCGGCCTGCTATTTTCAGGCATGGGTTTTTATTTGCGAAAAGCGTTTAAAACGGGTCCTGTACGTCTCAACCTTTCCAAAAGCGGGTTTGGTTTATCGGCCGGTATTACCGGTGCGCGGCTCGGTATGGACTCGAGGGGCCGAACCTACGTTCATGGGGGCAGGCACGGGCTCTACTATCGAAAATACAGCAAGTCGGGCTCCGCTAAAAAAGCTCGCTCCAGTCGGTCTGCACCCGGCGAAACGGTCAATCTCTTTCACGATACGGGTGTAACGTACCCTTCGGCGGTGCGCGTGGGTGGTTCAAGCAAGATGCCTGCAGCCCCGAAAGCCACCGCCTGGAAATGGCCGTTAACCATGGCAGGCATTACGGTTCTGATTTTATTTTTCTGGTTGATTGCGGCACCCGGGTGGTTTGCGGGACTTGCATTCGGCGCGGGTGGTATTGGCTGCGGCTGGCTGCTGATTCGTCAGCGCTCTATCAAACAGAAGGCTGACAATCTGCTAACCTCTGCACGGCGTTCTGCATCCAATCCCCAAAGTGATGTGATCCGGTTTGACGAATCTCTGCTTGGCGAGCTGCCGGCAGACCTCAGGCTCCGAACCGAATGGCTTCTCTGCATGCTCACGCTGGAAGAGGCTATTGGCAACGAATCCATCGATTTGCCGCGACAGGTTGAGGAGAACCGTCGTCAGTTACAGCTCACCGAGCACCAAATGGAATCCATTGGGGATGCATTGATTCAAGAGCTCCTTGCCGATCTGCTGGACGATCACCTGCTGTCGGATGAGGAGGAGCGGGCCGTGCAGCAGGTACTGGATGCTGCGCCACTTTCAGATACCGTTAGAAAACGTATCGAGCATGCGGTAGCATCATATGCCGGCCTGCGGGAAGAGATGGAAAAACCACTGGAAGAGATCGAATCGCCGGTGCCGCTGGTTCGCGGAGAAACGGCGTTTGGCCGGTTTGGGTCTGCCCGGCTGCTGAACGAGCGGGTAATGAAACGCTTTCAGCGTAACAACGTACAGCACCGCGTGCTGGGATATGAAATTGATCTGGAGGGTGAGCTGCTGCTTACCGACCGCCGGATGATACTTACGGGACACGGCTCCAGGGAGTACCGCCTGAACCGGGTACACAACGTGATTGCCGACCCCGAGGCCGGACTGGTTGAACTGGTTCTTGCCGGACGAAAATCACCGGTTCTTATTACCGTTCCCCAGCCGATGCTTCTCGCAGCACGGCTCGAGAAAATTACGGAACAGCACGTACAATAACAGGTTCACATCACCCGCAATTCTTTAATTTGATATCACTACAATATGGATCAACAAAACGCCATCGTCTCACTAAACGGCCAATTAGTTCCACTCAGTGAGGCGTCTATATCACCACTTGATCGGGGGTTTCTGTTCGGGGATGGAATTTATGAGGTGGTGCGCTATGTGCAGGGCCGGCCCTTTATGCTGCGGGAACATCTGAACAGATTGCAGGAGGGGCTTCACGGGTTACAAATTCGAGTAGAGAAAAACCTGTTGACGTCTCTTCCCGATCTGTTTATGTCACTTCTTGAGGTGAACAAATTGACAACCGGAGAGGCGACCGTATATCTGCAGATAACACGGGGCGCAGCATTTCCGCGCTCGCATAATCATCCCGATCCGGCAGTGAATCCAACGGTGTTTGTTTACGCCGCTCCATTCACACCTCACACCGCCCTGCAAAAATCGGGCGCTGATGCTATCACGGTGGCCGATGTACGCTGGCAGCGGTGCAACCTTAAAACCGTGAATCTGTTGCCTAACATCATGGCGCGCCATCGGGCTGCGGAGGAAGGAATATACAGCGCCGTTATGCAACGCAACGGATTCGTTACGGAAAGCCCCAATGCCAATATCTTTGGAGTGAAAGATGGCCGTGTATTTACCCATCCGCCAACGCACGAAATTCTTCATGGAATTACCCGAATAGCCATCTGTCGCTTCCTTCGTGAATTGAACATTCCACTGGTTGAGGAACCAATCCGGTCGCGCGATCTGTATGAACTTGATGAACTCTTTTTTTCCGGAACCACAACCGACATTCAGCCAATTGTACGTGTGGATCATCGTTCCATTGGCCAGGGCCGCCCCGGCCCAATCACGCAAAAAGTAACCGAGAAATACAAGGAAGCGCTCTACGCGAAAGAAAGTACGACAGGCCAATAAAAAATTAGCAGCTTCCCTGTCAAAGAAAGCTGCTAAATATCATCTACAGACGGCTATTACCCCATTTGCACTATTAACATACCTTCTTGTACCTCGTCCTTCAATAGGGAAATGTTCGTAATTTGATTACGTAGAAATACGTAGAAGGCTTTCCGGTATTCAAATTGCTGATTTTAAGGATGCGGAAAGCGGAGGGCAAAGTGCCACACGTTGGGCTTGGATTAATCTTCGAATGGAGATCGCAGGGAGAAGGGACGTTACAAAACCGTAAGCGGTAGATAGAGATGATCGGTGTTTAAG
>JBLRWS010000010.1:0-47459 GCA_047921075.1 Balneolaceae bacterium
ATTTCCAACTATGTGTATACTTGTCAAAGTCAGGAATACCAACTCTAGCTTGAAATGCATGATGATGCCAAGGATAGTCAGAAAATGTATGACCGAAGGTAAATATCTGTGGATCATGCAATGTCAAAAGTTTTTTAAAAATTGCAGTTTTTCCTGCCCCTTTTCTTCCTACTATTAAAAAACTTTTATGATCTAATATTTGATCAAATGCTTGGTGATCTTCAAAACTTTTATAAAGTAATGAGTCATTATCCGCATCAATAGCTCCAAAATTTTCTGCTTCATTTAGTTCTTTCATATTAACATTGAATATTGAGATTTAAGAGGCCTTAACACCCAATTCCACGCCCCCCACCTCTGGAATCTGTCGTATTATATTTCAAATCATCGTAAAAGCCAAAGCAGCCTTTTTTTTTTAATGTTTTCGGTCGTTGTGGAGGGAGCGAAATGTCCCATAAATCATAAAAAGAGACTCCCGGAGTCGGCGAGAAAGGCGGAAATACAGCACGCCTACGGAGGCCCTTCGGGCTTGGGTTGTCATGCAGAATCGTTATAGAGAGAACGATCCGTAGCATTTCAATCAGAAAAAAAATTGTATTCTGTACGAACGATAAACCTGCCATTGGGAAGGCACTCTCACCACTGTTCATATGTGGAGCCGGGTTGCTCCGCCCAATCAACCGTTTCTATTCGCAGCTGCAACGCGCCGGTTGCATCAGATCGTCATTATCGCATTCTTATACTCATGTGGTATAAAAACATTCGTTTTCAAAATCTGCTGATTTTTACGCTTTCGGCCATCGGTATTCTGGGATCGGTGTATCTGTTTAAAGTATCGCTGGAGATCCATCCCGATGAACGGATTCTGATGGAGTCGGCCGTTTTTTCGGAACTGGTCGGATACATCACCCGCCATCCCGAGTCGGATGCCGAGGTCATTTTTCTGGGACGGGCCGGATCGGATCCCCCACCGGCAATCATGGAACGTTTCGAGAACCGGACACCCGCAGTAATGCCGGCCTCTTCAGCCGAGGTTACCTTTGGGTTTACGGCACCGGTTGTAGACCGCACCGAGCGTACCCGGCGGGGCATTCAGGTGAATCTGGACGCTCCAAAGAAAGAGTCGGGCGGGTTGGTCACCGTGCGTGCCACATTGTATCAAAACCGTCTTATATCGGCCACTTACACCTACACACTGGTAAAACGAGCGGGTGCATACCATGTGCTCTCTCTGCATCGATCGGAGCCGCTGTTTCAGTAGTCCCGTCGGCGGACGCCCCTTTTTTCCGCTGTATCGGCAACTCGCAAGTAGATAGGATCACGCCTTCAGCTTTATACTTCCCTAACTCGATCGGATATTGATCCGGATATTAAACCGAATATCGTGGGTAGAGCGCCGGAACGTACGGGTCGATTTGGGATCAATCTGGCTGTAGGTGTAGTCAAAATTGGCCTGCACCGTGCTCGAAAACCGATACCCGACCACAAATGAGGTGTTCAGCCTCGACTGGCCCGACACCCGCGGCTCGTTGATGTTAAATAGCGAGGGATCGCGCACAATCTGTCCGGCATCGGTGCTCAGGGCATTGGACAGATCACCATCCAGCAGGAACCGCTCCTCCCTGTCATCAATAATATTGCCACTGATCGAAATATCGAGGTTGTTATTGAGCCGGCCAACGAACGGCATGTTAAAGTTGCGGATGGTGTAGGCGATGGAGAAGGTGAAGCCGTTGCTGGTGCGCTCGGTTACCTGCACATTGGAGAGCGAAAGGCTGGTTACCTGGCTCGATTCATAGCCGATCTGTGTGCGCAGGTTGTTCTCCCAGGTCACGTTCAGCTGCACCAGCGGGCTGAAGCGCTGCTCGATGTTGAGGGTGTTGGGCTCGAACTCGGGACGCACATCCTGCAGCGTAAACACCCCGAGGTTGCGCGTTACCTCCGCACCGGGATTGTTGTTCAGGCTCCATCCCATCCGGTAGCGGCCGGTGTAGGCGTGGGTAATGGTGGCACGCTGCATCAAATCGCCTATAAACGGGAAGAAACGCTCCACGCCCGTCCAGTTCACCCGCCAGTTGGGCATCGGTATGGGGGTAAAGTTCCGGCTGCCGATGGAGGAGGATCCGCCGATGTAATTTTTGCGAAAATCTTCCTGCAGGGTGATGCGGTTCAGTACCATGCGTCCGCCGCCAAGCTCGCTGTTGATGATGTTCTCGTTGGCGGCCATCGCGTCGAATGCAGCCTGCAGTTGTTTCTCGAAAAATCCGCGATAACTCCCGCCAAATGCCCAAACGCTGGTAGCAATATTCCCGGAACCCGACTCTACACTCGACAGTTCGTCGTTCGTATCAAGGGTAATGGACTCGGTTTTACGTTCATCCCACTGCATACGCCAGGTAAGATCTACGGTAAAGTTGCGGAACGGATTGAACCGGCTGTTTACGTTCACATCGTCTGTAAAGGTGTTGTTTACCGGCAGTTGAAGATTCGTCTGTCCGTCGCGGTTACTGATTAGCTGATCGAACGGAACGCGCTCCTCGAGGCCCAGACGGTAGCCGATGCCCGGCGTGAACGAGCTGCCGCCAAACATATCAAAAAACTGCGGACTCCCGTCGAACCCGGCCTGCGATCCGGTCTGGGAGTTGTTGTAATTGATCTCGATCGACTGCAGGCTCAGGGGTGCCAGCAACAGTTTGCGCCCGAAATAGAGAGCCTGCTCGCCGAGCCCGATCGGCTCCAGTTCGTCCCGGTCGCGGCGGTTGCGCCGCTGTTCCCGTTCGCGCCGCGCCTGGTTGTTATCGCTGAGCAGGCTTTGATAGGTGGAGGAGCGCCCGATCAGCTCATTCATGTTCAGCCGCAGGGTATGATCGAGCCGAAAGGTATTGGAGACCCGGGCACCGAGGTCCGATCCCCGAGGGGAGTTTTCCCATCGGAAGCCGCCGCTGTAGCGCGCCGTGTAGTTCATCCAACTGATGATGCGGATCTGGTTGAACCGCGGCTGCCAGCTCGCGGTGTAATCTTCGGAGTAATTACTGCGCCGTGCCGAGAGCGTATCTGTAATCAAATCGCGAAAGACACTTAATGA
Source organism: Balneolaceae bacterium (assembly GCA_047921075.1). Taxonomy (GTDB): domain Bacteria; phylum Bacteroidota; class Rhodothermia; order Balneolales; family Balneolaceae; genus JBLRWS01. The sequence continues at coordinate 3,086 of JBLRWS010000010.1, forward strand.
TGGAATCGGCTCGAACGCGTCGCTGTCAACGCCCGGAAGGTTGGCATCCCGAATGGCCGCCTGGCTCAAGTCGAACACTGTGCGGGATTGAAACGTGGTTGAAATCGACCGCGTCAGGTTATAGCCCAGCCCAAAGGTGGTATTGTAATTAAAGTTATGAGTCTGCTGCAGCGGGAACTCGGTCTCCCCTTCTGTAATCTGCCGCCGCTTGCGCTCGTCATACGTTCGCGTGGTAGCCACCGTCCCGTTGATGTTGGTTGGCATATAGCCCAGCTGCAGCCCCGAGGCGGCACCCAACAACGGCACGCCGCTTAAGAAACGCAGCGGGCGCACAAAGCTCACATTGCGGAAGGTGTGGCGATAGCGTGCCGAGGCGTTAAACTGCCAGTTGTTCTGGAACAGCTGCTGGGGATTGCGCCCCGAACCGGTACTGAAATTGTAATTGAGCGTGGTATTATCCACGGTATATCGAACGAGCGGATGCTGGGAGTTGCGCTTGGACAAGTTGGATAAGTTCAGGCTGAAACTTTCGGAAAACGTCTCCATTTCCCGAACACGCATATCAATAAACTGTTCCTGCTCCTGCTCGGTCAGGTCGGGGTTGTTTCGCACGGCCTGCCGGAAGTCGGTCAGCCGCACATCCCCCTGATTAGGCAGGAACTTGGGCGTAGAAAGCGACTGCCGTACCGAAAGGCTGAGCGGGATATTCCATCCGTACCGTTCCGGTAAAAAGCGGTGCAGGTTGATGGAGGAGCTCACATCGTAGGAGGTTACGTTGTCGGTGCGGCGCTGGCCAAGGCGCGAATCGAGCGAGCCGAAACCTTGTGTCTGCCGCGACACGTTCCCATTAACAGTGGCAAAATCGGCCAGGCGCAGTGTCGATTTAGCGTTGGCGGCCCAACCCCGCTCGTTGTCAAATCCCGACACCCGCAGCTCGTTCAGCCAGAATTGCGCGTTCAGCAGCGGAACGCCCGCGCCACCGGGGTTGGCGGGATCAAACGGGTTGCGGATTCCCATCCCCACTTCCGTTACCCGGCCCAGCGAGGGATTCCCTAACACGGCAATCACCGCACCGGGAGCCGCATCTTCCAGCAGGCCCGATCGTTCAAAAATCTGGTTCACATCCGCCCCGTCCTGATCGCGCAGCTGCTTCAACTGGTTAAAGGCGGAGAGGATGATATTCATGCTGTTTTCGTCATAAAGCCAGATTTGCGTGGCTTCTTCTTCCAGCTGTGCCCGGTTGGAAGGATCAAACGCCTGAAACGGAAACGCGGGATCCGAAGGTGTAACCGGCTGTCTGTACTCATAGTAGTTGTTCTCGAGGTCATTCCCGAAACGCATCACCAGTTCGGCATCGCCACGCTGGTTATACCCCTCGCCGTGTACAAACATCCGCATGTTCGAGAAATCCAGCAGGTTCAGTCCGCCGGGAAACACCCGTTTGATTAGCTGAATGGATTGCGGGCCGAGATTTTCGGCCTCGAGTACAATCGACTGCTCGTTTTGCAGCGTCTGTATCTGCTGGCTTCGGTTCTGTGCACGAATAGCGCCGGCGGGTTGCCGATAAGGGAAGGGTCGGCGATTCGAATTCTCTTCAATGTTGATGGTACTCACACGCAGCTCGGCGTTCGGATCACTCTCTTCGTTAATATTCTCATCTTTGCGCCACTGAGATCCGATAAATTCGAACGTGGCAAAACGCATGGTAAACGGCTGCTTGTACCCCGACATCCAGAAGCGTACATAGGTAATGTTCTGAAAGTCGTTGATGTCACCAAAACTGCGCTTGAATTCCGACAGAGGGATTCGGATCTGGTACCAACGATCCTGCTGTTGCGGGCTGCGATCCTCCTCACACCGCACACAATCGATGATAAACGTATCATCCGCACCAATTTGCAGGCGCGATTCATCAGCCGGATTCAACTGCACTTCATACTGAAAATAGGCGTTCGTAAGCGATACCGTGGAGGGGTTTACCAATCCTTCGGTGTCGGGACGGTTGGTAATGGCACGCTTTTCGCCTTGTTCAACAGGGGTGTTGCCATCGGGGAAACCGAGCAGACGGTGAAACCGCTCGTGGAGCGGAAGGTCGCGCAGCTGCGATTCGGCATAGAAAAAGTAGTCGTCATTGGATGGATCGTCCAGAATGGCCTGAAACTCCTCGCTCTCTTCGCCATACGCTTCTCGCATCTCCTCAATAAAATCAGCAAAGATCGTGCGTTCATTCAAACCGTTCACCCCTCCGGTGTTCGGCAACCCGTCGAGCCCCACATCCTCCAGGTCGCGATTTTCGTTCGAAAACTGTCCCTCCGGAGGTACCGGATTGGCCGGAATAGCCGATCTCGGATTGTCGAATTGATCCAGAATTAAATTATCGGGGTTTAGCGCCAGGCCATCTTCCGAGTTCAATTTCGCGTTGGGAATCACATCTTCCGACACCAGACCGATATCGATAAAGATGGTTCCATCGTAATCGTCAATAGCAGCGGCATCGGGAAATTCACCACCCGGCAAAATAGGCTGCACCCAGAATTCGAGAAACTCGATGTTGTTCTGGGTAAAATCTTCCTGCCCCGATGGAATCACCGCCGTCATCCCGCCCCAGGTGCGTTCGGGTGTCTCTTCCAGCAGCGTTCGCAGCTCAGAATTGTAGTTATACTGCCCGCGCTTTTGCGGCGCGTAGTGAATATCGAGTGTGTTGATGAAATCTTCCTGTGCCGTTCGTACTTCCCGTGCCGGAAACACATCGGTAATGCGAACAGGAAGCGATTCGGGGGTAAACTGCACCCCTCCCAAAATGGAATTGATATTTCGCGGAATGGTGTACATCGAAAATTTGGAGCGCAAATCGGAGCGCTGTATCCGCGAATCGAGCGACGATAGCGGCTGGCCGGGGAAATCATCTTCTTCAAAGAAAGGTGCATCGGCGTCAAAGCCGGGCACGGCAGCCGGTGCCGCAGCAATGTTCCAGCGGGTGGCATTCAGCAGGCTCAGTTTGATGTTCGACCCTTCAAAATCATCAATAAACGAGAGTCCCTCCTCCTCATCGGGGAAGAGCTCGTTGTTTCGGATGGCCCGTTTCACCGCCTGTGTTTCGGCCACGCCGGGCCGAAGCTGAGCAAACTCTCCGCTGATGGAAAATTCGGAGGGCGCGCGGGTCTGCAGCAGCGGAAAAGCGTCGAGCGCACGGGTGATGAAGGGGGTATCAAATCGCGCGTTGCCATCCAATCCGATCACCGTATTACTGATCGGTTCGTCGCCGATACGGATCTTGTCATCCAGCGGGCGCTCATTAAACCGGAACCAGGTGGCCCCCAGGCGGATATCGCGGCTAAATTCGTACTCGGCGCGGATTCCGGTAAAGGTTTTCTGTTCGATGGAGGTAAACGACTGGTTTTCGAACTCGATGGTGATATCCTGGCCGGGCGCCGTGTAGCGGTCGTTCAAAATGGTAATACTGCCAAAGGAGTAATCCACCTGATAATCGACATTCTCCTGCAGGGTGATGCCGTTGGCCCGCACGGTTACCGAACCCTCCACCAGCGCAAAACCGAGACTGTAATTTTCCTGCGCCCCGCCGCGCGAGGTACCATCAAACCGATAGAACCCGTTGGTGGCAATTTGTGCCGCATTGCGCTGCCGCTCGGTATAGAGCTGATCGTACGCCAGCCGGTCTACCTCTTCATCACTCAGTGGCGAATCGGCCAGAAGTTCCCGGATGCGGGCGGCAAACGGCTCCAGGAATGGAAAAATAATTTTTCCCTCCTGCGCATTAAGCGTACCGGTACCAAAATCGATCTGGTTGTCGGGATTCAGCGCACCTTGCGAGTCCACACGGTCCAGCCCGAGATCCTGTAATAGCGTTGTAGAGCGGCCGGGCAGCCGGTTCTGGCTGATGTTGCCCTCGGTAAAGTTCAGGTCAATCTCCAGATTGTCACGGGTGATGTTGCTGGAACCGAGCGAGTAGATATTGCGCATGGTAAGCGGAAAGAGCTTGTTTTCGGTAGATACGTTCCGCGGGCGAAGCATCTTCAGATAAATACGCTCCCCCCCACCGGGATTGATCTCTCCCACATTCACAATTTCACCACCTGCATTCCGATAGTTAAACGCCACAGCCAGCACCTCTCGCGAGCTAAGCGCTCGGCGCAGCGAAATATAGCCCGATACCTGATTCACGGTGTAGTCGCGTCCCTCTTCAAGAAGGGTAAAGTAGCCCTCTTCGAAGTTTCGGGGATCATCTACTCCCAAATCTTCCGGAGCCACTCCCACCTGGGGATCCCGAAACTGGTCCAACAGCTCATCGGGAAACAGATCAAACCGGTTGTCTGGTGGCAAAAACAACCCTTCTTCCGTCTCGCGGGTACCGATATCGGCCAGTGCCACGGCCAGACGGGCACCTTCATCCGATTGTACCCGCTCGCGTAGCACCCACACCTCCACATCGGCAATCTGCAGGGTTTGAATGGCTTGCTGCGGATTGGATAAACTGGTTTCGAACTGCTGACGGGTGAAAAAATCGAGCAGAAAATGGCGGTCGTCTTCGTAGTCGGCCGGACGAATTCGGATCTGCTGCTCCTGCGAGCCGCCCCGTATCGTCTCCACGTTGCTTTCGCCATCCTGCTGGGAAATGACCGAGGTAAGGCGCAGTGGCCCGAATTCGGCCACCGACTTGATCCCAAACAACGCCCCGCTCCCGCGAATGAGCGAGTTGCCGGTGTTCATCGTCACATTCCCCATCTCGATCCGCTTGATGATCTCATCATCATACCCTTCATAGACAATGCTGAGGCGGTTCTGATAGTCGAACTGGCGCTCGGTGTCCCAGTCGGTCTGGATGGTAAGCTTGTCGCCAATGGTTCCCTGAATGTTCAGTTGCAGGCTCTGATCGAAGGTAGGGTCAACCCTGGTTCGTTGATCCTCGGGCAGGTTCACGTCGTCCGACCGTTGAACAGAGGCACCCACATTCATGCTGGCCACACCGTTCACCCGCAAATTCACCTCCGGCTTACCAAAAATGGTGGTAAATGCCGAACTCTCGCCGGCCGGAATGGCCACACTAAAATCGAGTAATCCGCGCCGGCGATCCTCGCGTTGGCGCGCCTCGAGCACCAGCTGGCGCCAGTTATTTTGTACGGAGTTTTTGCGGCTGGCTGCGGCAAATTGCTCGAACGTATAAAAAGAGGGTGCCCCCGAGGGGTAGTTCAGAATGGTTTTCTGGATAAAGAAATCGTTCTCATCGGTCTGTTCGATGCGAACCTGTTCGGCTGGCAGGGAGATGAAATAGAGCGGCGGAACCGGCCGAAGTGCCGGCGGGGAGACCACCGTGCCTCGCGGCGTACGAAACCCGGGCGGAAGCGGCTCTCGCAGCGTGTCCTGCTCCGCTTCGGTTACGGTCTGTTCGGCCGCCTGTTGAGAGAGCGCAGTATCTGCAAACCACACCCATAGCAGGACGGTACCGAGTAAAGCTTTATGAATACGACAATTTCTTAGCACAGGATATGAACAACCGGACACTCAGGGAAAGAAAACTGCTGTTTCCGATTCCAATGAATGCCACTTACCTTCGTTGTAATGATGGATTACTTCGTACGTCGTATCGTTTTGTCGATAGGCAAATTCAGTCACATTAAAATTCGTAACGGAGTGAGATAATACTGTTTTCTGATCTATGTTGAAAGTATTCAAAACAGAAACTCTGGGTTTGCATATGCCTATTTTCTCCCTAAGCCAAGGAGCCGTATCTTACCGACCATGTTAAACCGAGTACAGCTGGATTTATTAAAAAAGCATGTAGGGCCATTCCTCTTCTGCTTTTTTACGGTGATGTTTGTACTGCTAATGCAGTTTCTGATGCTGCATGTCGAAAATCTTGTTGGCAAAGGGCTTCCGTTTGGGGTCATTCTGGAGCTCATCGTCACCAATCTCGCCTACATGGTGGTACTGGCCGTGCCGATGGCCGTGCTGGTCTCTACACTCATCGCCTTTGGAAAGTTTTCGGAGTGGAACGAGCTTACTGCCGTGCGTGCAGCCGGCATCAACCCGTTCAAACTGGTGCTGCCGGTGTTGGTGGCTGGCGGCTTTCTGTTTGTGCTCACCGCCTATTTCAGCAACTATATTCTGCCCGAAGCCAACCACAAGGCGCGATCGCTCTTTATCGATATCCGGCTCACCAAGCCCGGCTTCGACCTGCAGGAAAATGCATTCTACGACGGCATTGAAGGATATACATTCCTGGTAAAAGAGATCGATGCGGACACCGATACACTGCATGATGTCACGGTGTTTCAGGATCGCACGCAGACCCGAAACCGTGCCTACATACGCGCCGATCGCGGTTGGCTGGAGAGTGTGGACGAGCAAACCCTCACCCTCACACTGTACGACGGCTCCATTACCCGGTATCTTCCGGGCTCTCAGCGGGCACGGGAAAATTCAGAGCTCTCCTTCTTCACCCGATACCGCCTCAGTTTCGACCTTTCCGAGTTGCAGTTTTCGCGCGCCAACCCCGAGAGCCGTTCCCGCAACAGCCGCACCATGAGCGCGCAGGCGATGCAAACCGTTATCGACACCATGCGCACCGAAAAAGAGAACGAATACCGAAGTATGGTTGAGCGGCTGGAGCAGGAGACGGTGCTGCCGTTCAAGCTGTCACAAACATCGCTCTTCAGGGGGCGCACCACCATGGCCGATTCGCTCGACCCACTCGAGAGCCGGTACGATATCTTACAAATTCTTGAGAATCCCCGCGAACAAATACGAGTGCTCAGCAACGCTGTTAGTGTGATAAACCGTTATCAGGCCGATATTGAAACGTATAAATCGAATACACAATGGCGCGAATTTCGCGTGGCAGAGTACCTGGTAGAGATCCATAAAAAACTCTCCATCCCGTTCGCCTGTCTGCTTTTTGTGATGATTGGTGCCCCCATTGGCATGCTCACCAAAAAAGGAAATTTAGGCGTGGCAGCCATCATCTCCATCGGTATTCTCACGGTTTATTTTATCGCCATCATTCAGGGCGAAAAATGGGCCGACCGCATGATCATCTCCCCCTTTCTTGGCATGTGGGGCATCAATATCATTATGTTTGTAATAGGCCTCTCTATGATGATTCACGTCTGTACCTCCAAACGCATCACCAATCTGTTGATTTCTGATTCCGATGAGTAAGCTCGACCGCTATATCGTTTTTCGGCTGTTCACCATCACACTCTTTGTGCTGCTTACGCTGATCTGCATCTTTATTCTGATCGACTTCTCGGAAAACAGCGACGATTTTGCTGATAAAGGAGCTACGTTGGCCGAAATCTGGAGCGACTACTACCTGAAATTCATCCCCGAGATGGTACGGCTGGTAAGTCCCCTGGCTGTTTTTGTAGCGTGTTTGATTTTAACGGGACAGATGACCGAGCGGCTTGAAATTATGGCCATCAAAGCGTCGGGCATCAGCCTCTACCGGCTGGCTGTACCTTTTCTTTTCTTTGGGCTGATGGTAGCCGGCGCAGTCAGTTACCTCGATTCCAGCATCATTCCCGAATCCAACGCCGACCGTGCCGAGTTTGAGCAGCGCTACCTGGGCGGTGCCGGTGAGCGGCTCGACCGCGGCGGACTCTACCGGCAAATTGACGAAAACACCATCATCCACTTCACTTTTTTTGATGCCGTTGCCAATGTGGGCTACACCGCAACCATTGTGGAGTTCGAGGACAAACAAATCCGATCCGTGGGATCGGCCAACCGATTCAAATGGGAAGAGGCCGAGCAGCACTGGGTGGCCAACCGCTTTCAGCGGCGCACCTACAACGAAAAGGGCTACACCGAGATCGATACCACCGACTTTGTAATGACTATGGATCTGTTCCCGCGCGACCTGACCCGCCGCAGCTCCGATATCTATGAGCTCAGTTATCAGGATGCGTTTCACTATATCGAAACCATTCAGCGCATCGGGGCAGGTGGGCTCTCCCTGCCGCGCACCCATCTCTACAGCCGTATGGCCTATCCCATCTCTATTTTCGTCGTGAGCCTGATCGGATTTGCCATCGCCACCGAGCGGCGCAAAAGCGGAAAAGGCTTCTACATTGCGGCCGGGCTTGTGGTCAGCTTTATCTACCTGGTGTTCATGAAAGTGCTGGAACCGATCGGTTCGGCCGGCACCATCGCACCCGAGACGGCGGCTCTCTTCCCCCACCTCTTTTTTCTGCTTGCCGGGCTGTTTCTGTTGCTCTTCAGCCGAAAATAGTGATTACGCCTCCGGCTTCGGGCCGCGGTAGTTGAACGGCATGTCGAATTTCTCCTTGTGGGTAGAAATCGTTCCATGCTCCGCTTCGTATTTGCGGATGTTGTCGTTCAGAGCATTGGCCAGCCGTTTGGCGTGATCGGGGGTAAGTACCAGCCGTTTCACCACTTTCGCTTTGGGTACGGCCGGCATCATAGAGATAAAATCGAATACAAATTCAGAGGGCGAATGGGTGATCATCACCAAATTGGAATAGGTGCCGCTCGCCTCCTCCTCTTTCAATTCAATCTCGATATTCTTTGGGGTTTGCTGCTTTTTCTGGCTCATGATTATTCTGATTGTGGGGTTTCGGTTTCCAGGAAATCGTGCTCCCGCATCCATTCATCGTTGTAAATTTTTGATACATATCGGGTGCCGCTGTCAGGAAGTATAATAACGATTAAATCGTCCGCGCCAAGATTATTTTCCCGGGCATACTGAAGGGCACCATACACAGCCGCACCGCAGGAGCCGCCAATAAACAGCCCCTCTTCTTTGGCCAGCCGCCGTGTCATTTGAAATGCATTCCGGTCGTTCACCTGCACCACCGCATCAACGACATCCATATTGACATTTTTGGGGATGATATCCTCACCGATTCCCTCGGTGAGATACGGAGCGATCTCATTCTCATCAAACTCGCCGGTTTCAAAGTACTTTTTGTACACCGACCCAACGCTGTCTACCCCCACCGTGATGATATCAGGATTCTGCTCCTTCAGGTAGGCTGATGTGCCTGAAATGGTGCCGCCGGTTCCCATCCCGGCTACATAGTGGGTAATGGCGCCATCGGTCTGCTGCCAGATTTCGGGTCCGGTGGTTTTGTAGTGCGCCTTGGTGTTGCTCGGGTTATCGTACTGATTCGGATAATACGAGTTGGGAATCTCTTCACTGAGCCGCTTCGCTACGGAATAGTAGCTTTGGGGATCATCGGGGGGTACGTTGGTGGGGCACACCCGCACCTCGGCGCCAAGTGCCCGCAACAGGTCTACTTTTTCCTGACTCTGCTTATCGGTAGTCGTAAAAATGCACTTGTACCCTTTCACCGCAGCGGCAAGCGCCAGGCCCATTCCGGTATTTCCGGATGTTCCCTCAATAATGGTTCCGCCCGGCTTGATCAGCCCCTGCGCTTCAGCATCCTCCACCATCTGCAGCGCAATGCGGTCTTTGATACTCTGGCCGGGATTCAGATACTCTACTTTCACCGCAACCCGGCATGGAAGAGAATCGGTTACAGAATGGAGTTGTACCAGCGGTGTTTGGCCGATGGCGTCTAAAATGGAATTATAAATCATTGGTTTTAAAAATCTCGTGTTTGGCTTACTTTTCGGCAAAGATAGGAAAATTTAGAGCCCGAATCTGTCACGCTTTTTAAACGGAGAAGGCCAAACATCTACACACGGTACCATCCAATGCCTCAGCCCAAAACGGTTGCACTTCTGTTGTGTGCGGCAGCGTGCTTTATTCTTTCGTTCGCTCTTGATGAGCAACCGCGGCCGGCCACGGAGCTGAATCTGGCACAGGCCGATACGATTCGTGTACAACTCTTTGCGGATGCTCCCCCGGGCGCCATCCGGCTCTACGCACTCGAATCTGCCGTTACGCTCCACCTGGATGACACCACTCTAACCATCGAGCCGGACCAGCCACCTGCGGAGATTTCCGTTCGGGACGGTCAACTGCACATCATCTTCGGGGAAGAAACGATGCAGACTGCCCATTTGCGGGCCGGCAGCGAAGGCGACCCGCTTCGGCTCTTCACCGGCACACACCGATATCGGCTCTATCGCGGAGAGATTGCCGCAACCCCTCACAGCCGGGATGGAACGCTTCAGGTTATCAACCACGTACCGCTCGAAGAGTATGTGGCTTCCGTTGTGGGCAGTGAGATGAATTTTACCACTCTGGAAGCACTGAAAGCGCAGGCCGTGGTAGCGAGAACCTACGCGCTCTGGTCGGTTGCCATCTCGCCCTACGAATTTTTTGATGTGAAAGATACCGAAGCGAGCCAGGTCTATATCGGTGAGATTCCCCTGAAACCGTGGTACCGCGACGCCGCATTGGCCACTCACGGTGAAATCTTAACCTGGAGCGAACGGCTTGTCCTCAGCGTTTTTTCCAGCACCTGCGGCGGACACACCAGCAACAACGAAGATGTATGGAGCGGCGACCCTCTTCCCTATCTCCGCGGCGTTGATGACGGTGGCGCCTGCTCCATATCGCCCCACTTCACCTGGGAATTTGAGCTGACCGGGCAGCATCTGCACCAGCTTCTTCTCGACAATTACGGGTTTCGGTACCGGACTGTAGAAAAAGACCAGGACCGGGCCGGACGCATCCGCTCGCTCACCTTTCGGGATACAAACGGGCGCACCCTGAAATTTCAGGGACATGAGTTTCGCGCGCTGATAAATCGCAAATTTGGCCCTTTAAGCGTGCGCAGCACCCGATTCCGATGGGCCGATTCGCACGCCGGTACGGTTCGCCTTGAAGGAAACGGGCTCGGCCACGGCGTGGGGCTCTGCCAGTGGGGAGCCAAAGGGTTTGCTCTCGACGGCTGGAACTACCGCGATATCCTTTCCTTTTACTTTAGTGGTACAAAAACCGTAGATTTCCACTCACTTCAAAACCAAACCATTGCGCTGCAGCGCTAACAATGTTTATTGATCAGAAAAAACCGAAAGACTACGATTGCGGACGAAACCTCGACCTGATGATCGAGGCCATTCCCCGAATTGCCGATAAAAACGATCGTGTTCAGTACGCCAAACGATGCGTAGGACTCATCAAACAGAGTCACCCCAACTGGGTAGATAAAGAAGGCAAAAGCCGGATGGCTTGGGATTACTTTTTTGAACTGGCCGAATTTGATCCACAGGAATACGGAATTCAAAATCCCTACCTGTCCGGTTTTATTGACGATGCAGAATAGCGAAAGGCTTCCAAAAACATCTACAAGGCCACAAAACCGGGATCTCCCTAACAGACTCTGTCCCAATTGGTACGTTTAAAAATTGTTGCACTTAAGGGGAGATATTGGCCTACGGAATGATTAACTTTCATTTTTTATTGAAAGTTCTAAAAACCAGATTTTATTTCGTTGCAGGCTACAACCAAATATATCAAAACGCTCGACAGCGATTCCTTTAAGGCGTTTTTACACGCACTGGCTCAGGAGCGTGAACCGGGCCGCTCATCACTGGTTTCCATCACCCTTCCCATAGCTGATATGGATCCGCTGGCCGCTTTGGAGCTGCATCACACCCATGCCGACAAATTTTACTGGCAGCACCCCAAGAACGGCGTTGCGATTGCGGCAGCCGGTGCTGCTGCCAAATTACGTGCTACCGGCCCCGACCGGTTTCAGCAGATTACCCGGCAAAAAGAGCAGTGGAAACGGAACATCTCCTCATTTACCGCCATTAACCACGACCTGGCCGGCCCACTGTTTTTAGGCGGGTATTCATTTCAGGATCACAACATCGGAACCGTCTGGAAACAGTTTGGCGCCGCACGGTTTGTCCTGCCCGAGTGGGTTGTGGTTCAGGCAGACGGCATCAGCTTTCTCACCCTCACCATCGACCGTGAAGGCAAAGAGCTGGTGGATCTTTACCAGGAGATTATCGAAAAAATAACCGACTTCTTGCGTATTGCCGGCTCCTTCTCCAACGGAAGGGAACACTCTCCGCATGCGCCGACTGTCGAACTCATGCCCGACCACGACGAGCGACAACGTTGGGAAAGCAACGTAAAAAAGGCGAAGAAGTTAATCCTGCAGCAAAAATTTCAAAAAATTGTATTGGCTCGTTCCACCCGGGTTAAACTTTCAGGACAGATTCACCCCGAGAGTGTGGTGTACCGGCTGCGATCCCGCTATCCGGAGTGCTTCAACTTTATGATTCAGGTGGATGAGGGCTTGACGTTTTTAGGAGCTACCCCTGAACGGCTCGCCTCGTTTAGCGACGGGGTAATGACCACCGAGGGACTCGCCGGGAGTATTTCGCGGGGGTCGAGTGCAAGCGAGGATGAAGCGCTGGCTCACTCTCTTTTAAAGAGCCGAAAAGACCTGAACGAGCACAGTTTTGTGGTTCGCGCCATCGACAGCAGCCTTGAGCCCTATTCCTATAGCGTGAAACACTCTGAAAAACCGGTCATCAAAAAACTGAAAAACGTTCAACACCTCTTCACCCCCATCTCTGCAGATATTCGAAAAGGGGTGCAAATTCACCAGCTCATTCAGCAGCTTCACCCCACTCCGGCGGTGGGCGGCTATCCGGCCAATGATGCCCTCCGTTTTATTCAGGAGATTGAACAGCTCGACCGTGGCTGGTACGCCGCCCCGGTGGGATGGTTTAACCTGAACGGGTTCGGGGAGTTTGCTGTAGCCATCCGGAGTGCACTCCTCACCCCTTCAGAAGCCACCCTTTATGCGGGATGCGGCATTGTGAAGGATTCCGACCCTGCCACCGAATGGAACGAAACATTGCTTAAACTGCAGCCGATGCTCGAAGCTATTCAATCGTACAACGAAGGCTATGACTGACCGCATGCAATGGGCGGCCACCTTGATGCAGGCACTCTACATGCACGGTGTCCGCCAGATCTTTATCTCACCGGGGTCGCGCTCCACACCGCTTACCATGGCCGCTGCCCTACACCCGCACCTGACAAAAACCGTGGTGCTTGATGAACGTTCTGCTGCATTTATGGCTCTCGGAGCGGCAAAAAGCACCGGCCTGCCGGCGGTGCTGATCTGCACATCCGGCACCGCGGCAGCCAATTACACACCGGCGGTGCATGAAGCGCGACAGTCGGGTGTTCCCATGATTATTCTCTCCGCAGACCGCCCGCCCGCACTTCGCGGTATCGGCAGCTCTCAGACCATCGATCAGATAAAACTGTTTGGAGACGCCGCCGTTTTCTTTCACGAGGCCGGCGAACCGGACAGCTCCCCCGATGGGCTGCGACGCCTCCGGTTTGCAGCCCGGCAAGCTGTTGAAGAGGCCGTCTCTTTCGGTGGTGCCGCTCACATCAACCTCCCTTTTCGAAAACCTCTCGAGCCAGAACCTGCGGATCTTGCAGCCATCGAAAAGCAGTACCGGGAGGCCGGTTCATCCTCTGTTGACTCCCCCTTTGCAAGCCGCACCGTACATCACGAAGCCGTGATCGAACGGCTTAACACCAGCCAGAAACCTCTGCTTATTGCCGGATCGGCCAATCCGTTTCAACAGCTCTCGAACGATGCGCACAGCCTGGCCGAAAAGCTGCATGCCCCGCTTCTGGCAGAGTGCGGCTCGGGATGCACCACCGACGGCCATAGCGTGTCGGGATGGGACCTGTTTTTACGTGATGAGAAACTCGCCGCCCAACTTGAGCCCGATCTGATTGTCCGTTTTGGTGATCAGCCCTATACCAAATCGCTGCTAACCCGCCTCGCCGGATGGCGCCATATTCCGACGATTCATATCTCGGCGCGGTCGGCCTGGCAGGACATGGCCATGAGCAGTGCAGTGCGCACTCTCCTCTCCCCGACGGACATCCTCAATTTGGAAACCGTGCAACCAGTCGTTGATGCAAACTGGCTGGCTGGCTGGAAAGAGGCAGAAGAGAAACAGACAATCCGTCGGCAGTCGCAACTCGATGAGATGCCGGAGCTGTGCGATCCACACATTTTTGCGCACCTGGCTGATGCGATTCCCGAAAACTGGATCACCATGCTTTCCAACTCCCTGCCTGTGCGCGATATGGCAACATTTGGACGATCGACTCCAAATCAGATCGTAAACCGTGGCGCAGCCGGTATCGATGGCATTGTCTCTACCGCACTCGGCGCAGGCATCGCCCGCGGGCTGCCGGTCTGCTGCATCACGGGAGATCTCGCCTTTTTGCACGACAGCAACGCCCTGCTCGAAGCGAAACAACTGAAGCATCCGTTTGTGATGGTGGTTGTGAACAATGGCGGGGGATCGATCTTTCGCCTGCTCGATATTATGGAAAAATCGGGCGGCCATTTTACCCGCTATTTCGAAACGCCTCGTTCTGTTCAGCTACACCATCTCGCTGCCGCGCACGATATTCCGTACCGCCGCATCGAAACGAAAGAAGAACTCCGTTCTCTCGATCCCAAATCCTTTTCGGCCGGCCCGCATATCATCGAATGCGTTACCGATCCGGACAAAAGCATGGCACTGCGCAACAGGTGCACTACGCCGCTATGATCTGCTACACCCCCTCCCATACCTGTTACATCCGTGAGCTGGACACCCGGCCCGGCCTGCCGTTTCTGTTGATGCTGCACGGATTCATGGGTTCGCACGACGTGTTTGATGCATTAACCATTCACCTACGCTCGTTCTGCAACCCTGTGCTCGTGGATCTGCCCGGCCACGGGCTCTCCTCGCATCACGCCGACCCGAAGCGTTACGAGACCGAACGGCTTGCCGGGGAAATGCTTTCGATTGTGGATCGGTTTCAGTTTGAACCTCTCTTTTTATACGGCTACAGCATGGGCGGACGCCTTGCGCAGCAGATGGCGATACGCCAACCGGAATGGTTTCGCGGACTCCTTCTGGAAAGCAGCCACTGCGGTATCGAAGATGAGGCTGAACGCGAGCAGCGAAAAGTGTGGGATGAGGAGCAAGCCAAACAACTTCTTTCCGAACCCGATGCTTTTTCAGAGAGCTGGAGCCGCTTGCCGCTGTTTGGCAGCGATGCCGATCAACACCCCGAACAGACCGGCATCATCCGAACACAACATCCGCCCGCCATGGCCGCTGTGATGCGTGGATTTGGAGCCGGCAGTATGCCGCCGATATGCCGCGAACTGGCCTCTCTCAATCTCCCTGCTCTCTGGCTTGCCGGCGAGCAGGATAAAAAGTATGTTCAACGAGGAGTGCAGATGGCAGAGCTGAACCACCGTTTTGTTTTCAAATCGGTGTTGGAAGCCGGCCATCGTATCCACCTGAATCAACCGGAGCGGCTCGCCGCACACATCAAATCCTTTATTCAACGTCATGTCAGCCAATTGGAAAACCGTTAAAGAGTACAAAGACATCACCTACAAAAAATCGTCCGGTGTGGCGCGAATCGCCTTCAACCGGCCGGACGTTCGCAATGCGTTCCGCCCGCAAACGCTCTATGAGCTGGAGGAGGCACTCATCGACGCCCGTGAAGACACCTCCATCGGTGTGATTCTGCTTTCGGGTGAAGGCCCCTCGCCAAAAGATGGTGGCTGGGCGTTCTGTTCGGGCGGCGATCAAAAGGTACGCGGGGCAAAAGGGTACGAAGGTACCGATGGCGTACAACGGCTGAATGTGCTGGATATCCAGCGGCTGATTCGCTTTATGAGCAAAGTGGTGATCTGCGTGGTGCCCGGATGGGCCGTGGGCGGCGGACACAGCCTCCACGTAGTGTGCGATTTGACACTGGCCAGCAGAGAGCACGGCATCTTTAAACAGACCGATGCCGATGTGGCCAGTTTTGATGGCGGTTTTGGCTCGGCTCTGCTTGCCCGGCAGGTAGGCCAGAAACGAGCCCGCGAAATCTTTTTTCTTGGCCGTGATTACTCTGCACAGGAAGCGTACGACATGGGAATGGTAAACGCAGTGGTACCGCACGATGAGCTGGAAGAGACAGCCTACAACTGGGCGCAGGAAATTTTGGGTAAAAGCCCTACAGCCATTCGCATGATCAAGTTTGCCTTTAACCTGGTAGACGACGGCATGGTGGGGCAGCAGGTGTTTTCAGGAGAAGCCACCCGACTGGCGTACATGACTGAAGAAGCGAAAGAAGGTCGGGACGCTTTTCTTGAGAAGCGAAAACCGGATTACAAAAAATTTCCCTGGCTGAGCTTATAAGCCGATACTATAAGAAGGTTTTGCAAAGCGTCCTATACAAAAAACCCCGGCTGAATGAATCAAACCGGGGTTTTGGCTTTCATAAGAGAAGGGTAAAGATCCTTTCCTGCCGTTCTATTTCACAAACAGCATCTCCCGATAAATCGGCAGTGGCCAGTAGTCGTCGGCGGTGTAGCGTTCGAGGAAATCAACCGCATCGCGCACCTTGTTCATGGCCGGAATAATCGACTCGCGATACTCCTTGCACTGTTTCATCAAATCATCGGTTTTGAGGCTGTCTTGTACCTTTCTAAGGTTTTCGAGTGACTTGCCGAGATCATTCAGGGCACTGTTTACGGTTTCGAGCATGTTCTTGGAACCGGGACTCTTTATCCCAAGGCCTTTCGTTTTCTCTACGGCAGAAGCCAGCTCATTGATGTAACGCACCGCTGCGGGGTATACCATCGTTCTGGCAATGGCTTCGGTGGTATCTACCTCAATATTCAACGTGGTTACATACTGCTCTCCCCAGATCTCCTGGCGCGAATGAACTTCTGCTTCATTCAGAATTTCATACTTGGTAAACAGGTCGACATTCTTTTTTGAGGTAAGCAGTGGCAGTGCCTCAGCGGTAGATCGCAAATTCAGAAGGCCACGTTTTTTCGCCTCTTTTTGCCAGTCATCCGAATATCCATCACCATTAAACACAATCTTATGGGTTTCTTTGAGTGATGCTACCAAAACCTCTTTCAGAGATGTTTCCAGATCTTTTTCTTTCAGCTTCTCTTCCAGATCGGTGCAGAGATCATTAATCGCCTCCGCAACTGTGGTATTGAGCACCACCGTCGGGAATGAGATGGTTTGGCTCGATCCTACGGCACGGAATTCGAATTTGTTGCCGGTAAAGGCAAATGGCGATGTTCGGTTCCGGTCGCCCGCATGTTTCGGCAGCTCGGGCAGCACCGGTGTGCCCAATCCAAGCAGGCCGCTTTTCATCGATTTTTTCAGCCCGCCATTCAGCAGCTGCATGATGATATCTTCGAGCTGCTCGCCGATGTAGGCCGAGATGATGGCCGGCGGTGCCTCGTTGGCCCCCAGCCGATGGTCGTTGCCGGCATGGGCAATCGCGATACGAAGCAGATCCTGATGCTTGTACACCGCCCGCAACGCCGCAATAAAGAAGAAGAGAAACTGCATGTTTTCATGCGGACTCTCGCCCGGTTCCAGCAAATTAGCCCCCTCTTTGGTGGCCATAGACCAGTTCAGGTGCTTGCCGCTGCCATTTAGCCCATCGAACGGCTTTTCGTGCAGCAGACATTCAAAGCCATATTTTTTGGCTGTTTTTTTAAGAACAATCATCAACAGCTGCTGATGATCGGCCGAAATATTGCAGTGCTCATAAATCGGCGCTACTTCAAACTGATTCGGGGCCACTTCGTTATGGCGTGTTTTCACGGGAATACCGAGGCGATAGAGTTCGCGTTCTGCATCGAGCATAAACGAGAGTACACGCTCCGAGATCGATCCAAAATAGTGGTCATCCAGCTCTTGCCCGCGGGGAGGTTTGGCCCCAACAAGCGTGCGGCCGGAGGTCATCAGATCGGGCCGGCGATAGAAAAACTCCTGATCAATCAGAAAATACTCCTGTTCGGCACCGGTTGTGGCAATCACCCGCTTGGTCTCTACACCAAACAGTTTCAAAGCCCTCTTGGCCTGTTTGTCGAGAGCATCAACAGAACGCAGCAGCGGTGTTTTATGATCGAGGGCTTCACCCTTCCATGAAGCAAAAGCCGTTGGAATACACAGGTACTTTCCGTTCTGGTTTTCGATCAGGAAAACGGGCGAGGTTGGATCCCATGCGGTGTATCCGCGTGCCTCAAACGTTGGGCGCAAACCGCCGCTCGGGAAACTGGATGCGTCGGGCTCTCCCTGTATCAGGTCTTTGCCCGAAAACTCGGCAACAGCACCGCCACCCTGATTGGGTGTAATAAAACTATCGTGTTTTTCGGCAGTAGCACCGGTAAGCGGCTGAAACCAGTGTGTATAGTGCGTGGCGCCGCGCTCCGAAGCCCACTCTTTCATAGCCAGAGCCACCGCGTCGGCAACGGATAAATCAAGAGGTGCACCATCTTCAATTGTGGATTTCAACTCTTTCCATACATCTCTGGGGAGTCGCTCATGCAGGCTGTCAAGAGTTAGCGTATTCTCTCCAAAAATTTCGGTGATTTGCATTTTGCTGACTTCACCATTCGAAACCGGCTTCCAGCTTCGTGCTGCAGCAAGTGTATCGTATCTTTGGGCTGATTTACTCATTGGGTTGGTTTGTACAGTATTGTGGTTACGGGTTCTAAAAACAGTACAAAGATAAGCCGATCGCCCATTGTATAAAAGTTTTTTAGTCAAAAAGTTATTAACAATAAGATTTTCTAAGTAAATATTCTTTTTATTAAACTTTTTTAAATTAAAAGCGCTTCGAGTATAAGAGTTTTAATTTTTGACCGCTTTTTTCCGAACTCCACTTAACTTTTTAAACAGCCGCCGCATCCCGTATCTTCATCTTCGACAAAAATCCACACCGTTTACCATGGAAAACATTGCCTCCCGCTGCCCGTAACATATCAATTTGGATTGAAGCAGCGCGTCCCAAAACGCTGGCCGCTGCCTTTGTGCCTGTTCTGGTTGGTGCCGCCGTAGCCTGGCACCATGGGTTGCTGCGCTGGGATGCGACCGCCGTTGCCCTTTTCTGCGCCTTTGCCATACAAATAGGCACCAATTTTGCCAACGACTACTTCGATTATATAAAAGGGGCCGATACCAATGAACGAGTGGGGTTTGCCCGCGCCACGGCCACCGGACTGCTGAGCTCACGGGCCATGTTAACGGCCACCATCGCATGTATGGCCACTGCATTTCTGGCCGGCTTGTACCTGGTTTGGATTGGCGGCTGGGTGGTTCTGGCTATCGGGCTTCTCTCTATTCTTTTTGGGATCTTGTACACCGGCGGCCCCTTTCCGCTGGGTTACAACGGGCTGGGCGATCTGTTTGTGTTTATCTTTTTTGGGATCGTGGCAGTTGCCGGCACGTATTACGTAAATGCCCTGCAGTGGAGCGTGGAAAGTGTGGTGGCCGCTGTGCCGGTAGGCGCACTGGCGGTTGCTATTTTGATTGTGAACAACCTGCGGGATGTGCATCAAGACCGGAAAGCCAACAAACGGACGCTGGGTGTGCTCTTTGGCGAAACGTTTCTGAAAGCCGAATACCTGGCCATGATCATCCTCACCCTGCCGCCACTGTTTATTCTCCATCTTCTGTTCGGGTGGAGCGGCTGGGTGTTTCTGCCCATGCTCAGCCTGCCCTGGTTCATCATTCTTTCCTATGACGTGCTGTTTCATAACGACAAACCGATGTTGAATAAAACCCTGGAGCAGACGGCCAAAGCGATGGCACTGTTCGGGATTTTATTTGCCGTTGGGATTGTTTTCTCATAACCATCCACCATGAGCTCAATTCGCTTATATCGGTTCGGCATTCCGTTTCACTCGGAATTCATCACGGCCACGGGTCGGTATTCCCATCGCAGCGGACTCTTCCTTCATTTTCGCGATGGCCCACTGGATGTACTTTCCGAAATCTCTCCCCTTCCCGGTTTTTCCGGGGAGACTATCCAACAGGCAGAAGAAGAGGTTATACAACACGCAGATGCGATTCATGCCGTGGCATCAAAAAGCGAGTCACTGGATGACGCCGCACGGAGGTGTGCCGATCTTTCGCTCTCCCCTTCTGTCGCGTTTGGAGTGAGTTGCATGGCCCTGGGGGTCCTTAGTCAACGGCTCAATATCTCCATCCCTGCGCTGTTTCAAATACGTGCGTTACCGGCCATACAGAAGAATGCCACCATAAGCGCCGGAACACAAAAGGAGATGGTTAACGCCATGGAGAAAGCCGTTCAGGCGGGCTTTCAAACCATCAAATGCAAGCTTACTCCAGAGTATGGGCCACTTTTGAAAGTCCTGGAAAAAATTCATCAAACCTATCCCGGCTGCACCTTTCGGCTGGATGCCAACCGGTCGCTGCCCATCGAAGAGACGCCATCCGTGCTCCGGTCGTTCCGACATTTGCCGGTAGAGTATGTCGAGGAGCCGTGCGCATGTTCATCCATCGGCGAAAAAAAAGAGCTCATTACCGCCTCCCCGCTCCCCATCGCATTTGATGAATCCATTACTTCTTTCGCTTCGCTTCGGGAACATCTTCTCATGGAACAACAACCTATTCTGGTGGTAAAACCGGCACTATTTGGATCTGTTTTTGATCTGACTGCAACATTTCGGCGTCATCATGATCTTTCTAATAACCGGCTCGTTTTTTCCACCCTGCTCGAGTCGATCGTTGGCATCCGGATTCTCGATGTACTGGCTGCTCTGTTTGGCAGCCGGATGCATGCGCAGGGACTGGCAACGGATTCGCTTTTTGCGAAGCCTGTGGTTCAAAACCAGCCCGGTATCAACCCGATGGAATCTATCCATCAGGGCACGGGATGGGGAGTCCGGTTTGGCGACCTTCGTCCCGACGCACGATCACTGATATTCGAACACCATGCTGATTGATTCCACTACATCTTCCTTTTCACTGCCCGGCGGCGAACTCTTGTTTCTGGCGTCGGATCATAACCTGTACGACTACGCTCATCTTTACGGCTTTGCGCTGGAGCTGCATCGCTACCTGGAACAGGTGAATGCCGATACCGAATCACCGGTTGCCATTTTATCCGAAAGCCGCGATTCGATGGTTTTTTTGATTGCAGCCTGTTTTCTGCTCCATCGCACCTTTGTGGTCTTCAATCCGGGGTCTACCGATCGCACGCTCAACAAGCAGCTCGACAGGGTGAACCCCTCGGTCCTTTTTACGTGCCCCACATGCCACAAGCGATCTCTAAACAGGGCGTCCACACCCATTCCCGAAAAGTGGATGGAGAGAACAGCCGACTCATCCATGCTTCCGGAACCTGAAAAAAACGACCGGCCATTCGCCTTCTTTTTTACATCGGGCACTACCGGTACGCCAAAAATTGTCCCCCTCAATCGTCGGCAAGTAATCACGGCATCTCGCGCCTCGGCGCAGAACTTTAAACCCGGCAGCAACCGGTTCTGGCTGCTCTGCCTGCCGTTCCATCACATTGGCGGGGTTTCCATTATTTTACGGTCGCTTATCTATCACTCGGCTACCTACCGAATGGATGAATTTGATGCCGCCAAGGTGCGTACCTTTTTGTCCGAGAACCCGCTTTTTGAAGTCGCTTCGCTGGTCCCCACCATGCTGCACCGGCTGCTCGAAGATCCGATCTTTCAGGTGCACAAACAGTTCAAAGCGATGCTGCTTGGGGGAGGGCGTATTCCTGACTCTCTGATCGACAGGGCGATCACACGAGGTGTACCGATTGTAACCAGTTACGGAATGACCGAAACCTGTGCACAGATTGCAGCCAATCCCATGCTAAAGCCGAGCGGAATGTACATTCCTAAAAAAAGTGTCGGGCCGCTGTTTGCGCCGAACCGGGCCCAAATCCGTGATGTGGAAACGGGAAAGATTCTCCGACAGAACGAAATGGGAGCACTCTGGATCAAAGGGCCGCAAGTATTTGACGGGTATCTTGATGAGGAGCTGAATCAACACTCCTTCGACGCCGACGGATGGTTCAATACCGGGGATATGGCCCGCATCAACATGCACAACCAGCTATTTATCGAAACGCGGCGAACCGACCGGATCGTGACCGGCGGCGAAAATGTGGATCCGATCGAAATCGAACAGTTTCTGGAGTCGCTCGACACCGTGGCGGAAGCTGCTGTGGTAGGCATCCACGACGATACCTGGGGGCAGAAAGTGGTGGCTTTTATCGTGCAACGGAACGGAACGGGCGACGACACCAACAAACTGCAAAAACAGTGTAAAGCGTCGCTGGAGCCACATCAGGTACCTAAAGCGTTCCTTCTTGTAAAAAAACTGCCACGAACATCCACCCGGAAATTAAAGCGAAAAACCCTTGAAAAACAGGCGGCCTCTGCACTCAATTAAAAAATGCTAATTAGTAATTGAGGGGATAAAGGGGGACATTTAATTGTTCTTCTCAGCAAAAATTTCATTCCCACTCTTTACGATGAAGGTATCGCTTCTTACGATTTCTCTTTTTTTTACATCGGCGATTCTATCCACAATTAACGCTCAGCAAGAGTCGCTTTTGATCAATGTTTCGGCAACGGTACAGGGATCGATCGAAATTGAAACCGTACAGTCCATTAATTTCTCCGGTGTTGAGGCCGTGGGAGACGTACTCACGCTAAGTCCCGTGCAAAATCCAAACGCAGGAAAGATGATTGCCCGTGGGCTGCCCGCCAACGAATTTCGGCTGGAATATCTGGCCAATCGCGAGCTTACCCATGTGGAATCGGGGCGGCAAATCCCCTTTTTCTACATCGTATCGGGCAACTATATTGACGACCAGAGCACATCCGAGCCTCTTGAGCAGGAAGTGCGCGATCTTCAATTCAGCAGCGAGGGAGAGTTTTTTCTTTGGGTGGGCGGACGGCTCAACATCGCCAATCTGCAGCCGGGCACCTACGTGGGCGACTTTACCATCGACATCGAATACATCTGACCCGACCTGATGGCCAATCAACATCCTTTATGTTCATCCACATCGGGTACCGCTTTGTTCCCGCGGATACTCTTTGTGCTTTTTCTGATGAGCACATTCGCTGTCTGTTCATCCGCCAACGCACAGGAGATCACCTTTAGCGATTTCGGCAGCTTTACGCTTACCCTCGACAACATCACCCTGGACGATCTTGAATTTGATGGCCCCATACAGAGCGGGAGTGGTATTCATGAAGTAACACTCGCCGATGCGCTGGTGCTCGAAATTGAAGGCGTTCGCCATTTTGATGTGCTTGCCACCATTATCCAGGTGTCCGGCGAGGGGTTTTTAACGCTGGACGGAATAGAAACCACCGAGGCGGACAAGCGAATACCGTTCACCCTGCAAGCCGCCTACGCCAATCGTGGCACCAATTCTATTGGCGATGCGCGCCCCATTGCCATTGCATCCAACGCGGGCACACGCCGTTTTCCTATTTTGGCCCGGTTGGAACAGCCGCCCGGCCCGCCCCCACCACCAACCACCGCCAATTTTAACCAGGCTACCGTAAACGAAAAAGCCTTTATCTATCTGTATGGCACTATTGATGTTGGATTTGTAGCGGCCGGCACTTATTCGGGTAGTTTGCAAATAACGGTAGAATATCAATAATTACCGGTATGAAATTCCTGTTCGGTTTACTGGTTCTTTTAATCTGGCTGCTGCCCGGGGCTGCCGGAGCACAGTTCTTAAGTGTACAACTGGAGATTCCCGCTGAGGTAGAAACGCTGGTAGACCGGCCTCTACAGTTTGGCACCGTGATATCGGGGGGCGGTTTGCGACGTATTCCACTCGGCAGCCAGGATATGGGTGTGTTCAGGCTCCGCATTTTAAACACCCAGCAAATTATTATTGAGCTGCAGCCGTCCGAGGAGTTTACATCCACCTCTCCCAACAGCACGTCTGCCATACCTTTCCAGATGGACGCCGCTGTTACCGTAGGCGTGAACAACTACCGGCAAAGCCGGCCTCTCCATCCCGGCCAGAACATGGTAGCAATTGAGCAGCCGGCACAACTCAGGAATCCTGAATGGATAAACGCCTTTGTATATATATTCGGAGCCATTGAGGTAGGCGATATCCCGGAAGGAGTCTACACCGGTGAGATTGTTCTGACGGTCTTTTATGAGTAAAAGAAAAGTGCCCCGTCATTGGTCATCCAGCAACCTGACAGGGAACCTTGTTACCCCTTAATTGGCAAATATACAATGGTGAGCATTTTTAATTTGATCCGTGAGAAGTCTTTTCAGCATTCTCTAAAAGCCCTTTTTTATTAAGAGACTCTAATTTTATTAAGAGACTCTAACTTGTTCTGCCCCTTGCAACTCCTGTATATTCATCCCGAGCGTAACCATGTATAAAACAAATTCTACATTTTTTTCTCCTAACAAAACAACCCGTTACTCATGAAAAAACTATCTCTTTTGCTCTTAACATTAGCCTTAACCGGCTTCTCTTCTCTTTTCGCCCAGGTTGAAGAAGTAAACGTTACTGCCGAAATCATTGGCAATATTGATTTTACAACCTCGCCGGCTACCGTCACTTTTGGTAACGTACTTGCCGACCAGACGGCCACTGTTTCTGCAGATCCTAACGGTACCAACCAAAATGCGGATAATGCACAGCGTGCTACGATAACCATTGGTGGCGCGCTAAGCGAGCAGACATTTGCCGTCTCTTTTGGAAATGGAACGCTTTCAAAAGATGATGATCAAACCAAAACAATTGCGTTCACTACAGCTCTGTTTTTAGCGTCGGGCGCAACAACATCGGGAGCTCTTAATAGCAGCGATTCGTTTACTCATGCAAGTGGCGAAACGGATATCGTACTTCACGTAGGTGGTTCTCTGGCAGCCGTACCTGCAGCCGATGCCGGCTCGTATGGTACCGCTAATGCAGGCGGAACCGCTGTTACGATTGACTTTGCGTTCACTTCCATTTAACCGGAAATTTTTACATAAAAGCCCCATTGTGGGGCTTTTTTTTTATCTTCATGCTGTAACCCATCACTGATTTCAACATTTATGATGACTTTCAAGTACAGCATAACCGGTTTCGTGCTTTTTCTCCTCTGCTCGGCAACCGCGTTGGCACAGGTATCCATCTCTCCCACATCGGTTTTTTTAGATCGGGGAACAGGCGTAGGAACCATGTTTTTATCCAACCCCTCCGATGCCCCTCTTGAGGTGCAAATTTCGTTTGAGTTTGCCTACCCCCAAACCAACGAGCAGGGTGAGATTGAGATGAATTATGATGACGAGGAAGCCCGGGAGCGTTTTTCACTGGAGCCGTTTCTTCGCGCATTTCCCACAACCTTTATCCTGCAGCCCAATGAGCGGCAGACGGTTCGGCTGATTGGCCGGATCCCTTCCGACCGAGACGACGGCATGTACTGGACCCGAATGCGTATCTCATCCAGCCAGCTCACCCCGCCGGTCGGCGATGCAACCGAGGGCGGCATCCGAGCACAAGTGGCTTTTCAGATTAACCAAATTACGGCCGTATTCGGAACCAAAGGGGCCGTAGAAACCGGCGTTACCATCCACGGCAGCGAGCGATATGAAGACTCTGAGCCCGGCCGCCTGGTGGTGTTAACCCATGCCGAACGAACCGGCAACGCACCGTTTCTTGGCCGTATATACTCACAACTGGTCAATGCCAACGGTACCGTTGTGGCCGAGAACCAGTCCACAGGAACGGTCTATTTTGAGAACCGACATCGCACCGAATTTGATATTTCATCACTGCCGTCCGGCACGTACACCGTGCGTACCACCTTTGAGACGCAACGAAGCGATGTCTCATCCAGACATTTGGTTCAGGCACCGCCTGTATCCAGCGAACTAACAGTACAGATTGATTAAACGAAGCTTCGTAGCCGGACGGTTTTTTTTTGGGTTCGTGCTATGTTGGGCATGGGCAACCTCAGCAGTTCATGCACAGGTACAGAGTGAACAGGAAGTACTGCTGCAATTCCGGCACGAAGGTGTCGTGAATACGTTTCTTTCCACTATTTTTGTCGGGGAAGAATTCTATTTATCCGTTAATGAGTATTTCGACGCCCTCCTCATCGATCGTCAGGTAGACACCGGGGCGCTAACCATTACCGGACAATACCTCGACAAAGGCCGCTACAGGCTCGACTTTCAGCAGAGTGTTGCTCAACTACAAAACCGGGAAATTCCTCTCACAGCCGATGATTTTGTCGTTTCTGATCTCGGTTTTTACCTACACCCACGTATTCTTGATGAGCTGTTTGGGCTGCGCTTCAATGTCGATTTTGGCACGCTGTCGGTTAGCCTCGAAACCGACGACACCATGCCTGTGGTAGCGCAGCGGGAGAGAGAACGCCGCCGCGCCCGTATGATGCGTACGCAAGGAGAGATTTATCGTACGTTTCATCCCCTTCTGTACGATCGCGAGCGCCACCGGTTTACCGGCGGATTTCTGGATTACAACCTGACCGGAAACGTAACGGACAACAGCAACAGCTTTATCTACAACACCTCGTTTGGCACAGAGCTTCTGGGGGGAGACCTTCAGGGAACCGTTTTTGGCAATGTGTCGGACAACACATCCTCGCTGCGTACGAACAACTTTCGATGGCGATACGGAATGCGAGAAAACCCCTATTTAACCAGTGCCGTTGTTGGACAGACCACAGCGGGCGGGTTGCTGCCTGTAGCGTATACGGGGGTTCGGCTCTCCAATGAGCCACTGGAACCGCGGTTTCTGTTCGATCAGACAACATTTTCGGGAACCGCCACACCCGATGCAGAAGTTGAGCTCTATCGCAACAACTCACTGATCGATTTTCAACGAGCCGATGCCGGCGGGAACTACCATTTTATAGTCCCGCTAACCTACGGCACATCCAATTATTCTATCCGCACGTTCACTCCTTCGGGTCTTGTTTCGGAGCAGGAAGCCCGAATACAGATTCCCTTCAACTTTTTACCTTCGGGAGAAGTAAACTACACCATTGATGCCGGACGCCTCGACAATCCCTTGTCGGGATCGCTCGATCGTGGCATTGTTACAAAAGGGTTTGCCTCTGCCGGCATTAACCAGTGGCTTACCGCACGTGCCGGCGTGGAATATTTTGAGGATTTTCATGACGGGCTGCCAACCTTTGCAGGGGGATTTTCGGCCCGGTTTTTTCAAAACTACCTGCTCTCGTTTGAAGCGGCCAACGACGCTTTTATCCGAAGCTCTCTGAACGTGATTTATCCCTCATCGGCCAGCTTTAGCATCAATTATACCGATTTTCTTACACAGGGCGGACTCTATAATCCCGGCCGCCTGAACTCCCAACTTCGATCCAGTATTTTCACCCCTTTCCAAATCGGGTCGTTTCCCCTTCTGCTTCGGCTCACGCTTAATAACGATTTTCGTACGGCCAACTCTACTACAAGCTACCGAATTGACCTGAATACACGGCTTTCGAGAGCGAACATTCGCCTTGCGTATCGCGATCGTCAGTCCGGATCTCTCGCTTTCGAAACCTCTCCCTCTGCTCGGGTCAACAGCTCCGTAACCTACACGTTTTCGCAAGCCGCCAATACACCGGCTCTGCTGCGGGGAATCTTCCTCCGGGGAACACTCGATTACATCCCGTCACTCGATCGGGTAGAGAGTACCGAGGTGCAGGTCAGCCGGCGTGTGATGCGCGACGGACGCCTGCAGCTTTCGTGGGGCCGTAATTTTCTTAACAATTTTAATTTTCTTCGGTTCGGTTTTACGTTTGATTTCAATCGAGTTCGCACCAATAGCTCTGTTCGGTCTACAGACAACAATTTTAACGCCTCCCAAACGGTGAGGGGCTCTTTAGGCTACGATCCCAACAATGATCAGGTTCTGGCTTCCAATCGCCTGCAGGTTGGCCAGGCCGGCGTTGCTGTACGAATGTTTGTCGATAATAATAACTCGGGTACCTATGACGAGGGGGACGAACTGCTCCCCTACAGTGCTGTTCGTGCCGAACGATCCGGTGGCCGGGTAACACACAAAAACGGTGTCAGTTACATCACCCAGCTTCAGGCATACCGGCAGTTTAACCTTACCGTTAGCAAAACCTCTATTCCCAACCCTCTTCTGGTTCCGGCTGTTGAACAGTTCTCTATTGTTACCGACCCGAATCAGTATAAGTTGATCGACATCCCCGTCTACGCCACCGGCATCATTCAGGGAGCGGTCATTATCAACAGAAACCAGCGCGAACAGGGAGTAGGCGGGTTACGCCTCTTTTTGGAAGAGGTTGATGTGCCTCCCGGACGAACCCCGATTACCCGGGAACTGCGCACCTTCTCCGACGGTGGGTTTTACGAATTTGAACTCCCTCCCGGAACCTACCAGCTGATTCCCGACCCAACCCAGATGGACTTTCTGAACGCAACTCCACAACCCGATACGCTTCGGTTTGCCATCGAATCTAAACCGGACGGTGATTTTGTTGAAAACCTGCGCATACGGCTATCGGTAGAAACGTCGGACGAGGAGTCGAACAACGATGAGATATCCGGTGTTGCCAATCCCAAACCAGTCGGGATTACCATTCTTGCCGGATTGGAGCAGACAGCAACACAGTTCCAGGCATCGATCGATACCGTATCCCTACAACAGTGCGCGTTCCCCGTGCAAGTGAGCAGTTTTAGGGGAATTGATCATTCCCGCCAGAAAGCGGACGAACTTCAGGAGTTGCTCGGCATCGAGCTTCACCTTTTTTACAACCGAAACACCGATCTTTTTGCGGGTCGTACAAAACCACTTGGCAACCTGAGTGAAGCATTGCTGCAGAAAGAGCAGCTTCAACAACGGTTGCCCGACAATCGGTTTGCCATTGTAGGGCAGTGCGGTTCGGCGGTGGACTATCACGACACAACCGTCCGCTACATGGTGCCTGTTTGGAGAACCGATACACGTGTAGAGGCCGAAGAGCTGCTTCACCAATCTGCTTCGAACCCCTTTACGCTCTCTATCCGTCAGACCAATGACCACTATATCGTAGGTGCCGGGCCATTTAAATCATACGCAGATGCTGTTTCTGCACAAACGGATTTGCGCTCCCTGATGCCCGACCGGCTGCCCGGTATCATTATTGATCCCGAACGGGAAAATCGCCCGGAATTTCGGTTTCAACTGTATATAGGCAATAGTGAGGATCTGTCCGAAATCGAACAGTGGGCAAAACGCTTTACAGACCAGAACAACCGCTCGATGGTATTTAAGCTCGAGCCAACCCGGAATGATGTGCATCTGTTTGATGAGTCGGTCTACAGGTCGTGGTCGCAGTTTCTTAACCATCTTGAATCTACAGTTGTACCAAACAACTCCGACGAGCTCACCGTCATTATTTTTGAATAGCCGGTATCAGAGGTATTGAATAGTGGTTTGGTGGGTTGCACGATACATCTTTCCGGGTGAAAGAGCCGCAAATTCAGAAACGTAAATCGCCAGTGTTCTCACTGTTCCATCGCCTCTCTCTTCGAATCGGGATGGTGTTACTACCTGATCCGTATCGTTTTCGAACTCAACGGAAGTGTCGCTAAAAGCCAGAATCTGCTGACGATTATTCAGCGAAATATCGATTCGGTTTTCGATCTCTGAACCGGTATTCATATACATATCCACATGTCCGTGTGCTGCTTTTACAACCGATCCGTTCACAACCTCCACTGTAACATTCATCACTGTTGATGAGCTCTTTTGCGGAAAGGCATCAGTTGCAGTAAACGCAACCCAAAGCATTATAATGATTGCTAATCTCATTGAGGTAGGTTTCTCTTCATTGCTTGAGTAAATATATTAGAAAATTCTAACATTAGAAAATTCTAATGTTTAAAACTCTATGGATTAGCTCCTGACAGGATCGTAACCGTTTGGCATATAGACGATTACAGAAATATTAGAATTTGAGGCACAAAAAAACCCCGGCGGGTGAGCCGGGGTTTGATTCAAGAAGTGGTTATGTAAAGAGTACGCTACAACAGCATCGAAAGCGGATTTTCGATCATTTGTCGCAGTGTATTCAGGAAGTTCGCTGCTTTGGCACCATCAACTACACGGTGGTCGCTGCTCATCGTCACTTTCATCCGTTTGCCGGGTACCACCTCACCATTCTTCACTACGGGCACATCGCGAATGGCACCCACCGCCAGAATACAGGCGTTCGGCGGATTGATAATTGCCGTAAACTCTTCGATGCCAAACATCCCAAGGTTACTGATGGTAAAGGTGCTTCCCTCCATCTGCTCGGGCTGCAACTTGCGGTCTCGGGCCAGGCCGGCCAGTTCGCGCGTTTCGGATGAAATCTGTTGCAAGCTTTTTTGATCGGCATGACGCAGTACCGGTGTCATTAGCCCCTCATCGATCGCTACGGCAACGGCCACATTCACATCACCGTGTTTCCGAATCACATCATCCAGCCAGGAGCTGTTAATTTCGGGATGTTTACGCAGCGCGGCAGCACACGCTTTTACGACAATGTCGTTGAAACTGATTTTCACATCGCTGATTTCATTCAGACGGCTACGTGCTTCAATCGCCGCTTCCATATCCAGATCGATGGTTTCGTAGAAATGAGGGTTGGTAAACTTGCTTTCTGATAGCCGCCGGGCAATCGCCTTGCGCATCTGCGATACCTTTACATCTTCCGTCTCGTGGCTGTCGACTGTTGCTGCCGGCTGCGACGGTGCTTTTTCAGACGGTTTGTACTCCTCAATATCCCGCTTCACGATGCGCCCCTCAGGACCGCTGCCCTCTACATCTGATAGAGATATTCCTTTCTCCTCAGCCATATTCCGCGCCAGTGGAGAGGCTTTGATACGGCCGTCATCCTCCGGGGAAGCAGACGATTTCGCTTCGCTTTTCTTCTTCCCGTTCATGTCGCCCAAAATGGGGTCAAAATCTTCTTTGTCGGACGAGCTCTCCTCTTTTTCCGAATCGGAAGGGGCCTCTTCTTTAACACTCTCTTTCGCATCATCCGAACCGGAAGAGCCGGCTTCATCCAGCAGATCGCTAATATCTTCGCCCTCTTCACCAATAATCGCCATAATGCCGCCCAGGGGTACGGCATCACCTTCACTCACCAAAATCTTAAGAACTGTGCCCGCATCAAATACCTCCACTTCCATCGTGGCTTTATCGGTATCTACCTCGGCAATTACATCACCCGATTCGACCTTATCCCCTTCTTTTACATTCCATGAAGCGATGACACCCTCTTCCATGGTGTCGCTAAGTTTCGGCATTTCAATTTTTTGAGCCATAATGAATTCGTCTGCTGTTAAGTAATTGGTTTGAGGTGGAGTGCAATACCTGTTTACGTTCGGTAGGTCACCTGGTTTACGGCGTCGATCACCGTCTTCGCATCGGGCAGCCAGAGATCAAATAGCGGCTTGGAAAACGGTGCGTTCACATCGGGCAGGGTGACCCGCTGAACCGGGGCATCCAGATAATCAAACGCCTCCCGCTGAATCAAAAATCCGGTTTCTGCAGCCATTCCCCCAAACGGGTGCGATTCGTCGACCACAACACACCGGTTGGTTTTTTTGACCGATTCAATAATCGTTTCGATATCAAATGGCTTGATGGTTCGCGGATCGATAATTTCTGCCTCTACACCATCTTTTGCCAGCTGTTCGGCGGCCTGTTTGGCAATGTGGTACATCTTTCCACTGGCCACAATGGTCACGTCCGACCCTTCGCGCTTCACCTTTGCTTTGCCGATGGGCAGGTAAAAATCTTTCTCTTCCGACACCTCGCCTTTCAAGCCGTACATCTGTTCCGACTCCATAAAGAGTACCGGATCGTCATCCTTGATCGCCGATTTGAGCAGCCCTTTTGCATCGTTTGGCTCAGAGGGATAGATCACCTTCAGCCCCGGAAATTGCGCATACATCGAATCATACGCCACGGAGTGTGTTGCCCCAAGCTGGCCGGCCGAGGCATTCGGCCCACGAAATACGATCGGTATGCTTAACTGTCCGCCCAACATATACCGCGCTTTGGAGGCGTGGTTGATGATCTGATCGGCCGCAAGCACGGCAAAGTTAAAGGTCATGAATTCCACAATTGGACGCAGGCCGTTCATGGCAGCACCCACACCGATGCCGGCAAAACCCAGCTCCGAGATTGGGGTATCAATAACCCGTTTAAAGCCATATTTATCGAGCAAGCCTTCCGTAACTTTATAGGCGCCGTTGTATTCAGCTACCTCTTCGCCCATAATGAACACCCGCTCATCCTGCGCCATTTCTTCGTCAATTGCTTCGCGGATTGCTTCTCTAAATTGTAATTCAGCCATGAAATTAAAACTCGATTGTTAATTCTTCAGTTTCGGGATGATGGTTATTTGTGGAAGAACGGTTCACCGGCAAACATATCTTCATACAGCGCCTCATCGGCCGGGAATGATGCTTCATCGGCAAATTCAACCGCCTCGAGTACCAGATCTTCTACGCGCTGATCAATCTCTTCGATGTCGGCTTTCTTCGCAATTTTCTTATCGATGATATAGCTTTTCAGCCGCTCAATCGGATCGGTTTTCTGATACGATTCAAGTTCTTCTTTGGTGCGATACTTTTGCGGATCGGACATGGAGTGGCCGCGATAGCGATAGGTGCGGATTTCGATAAACCACGGCAGGCTGTCTTCGCGCACCTCCTTGGCGATCTTTTGCATATTTTCGTACACCGTAAATACGTCCATCCCGTTAAACACAGCACTTTTCATGCCGTAGCCGTTGGCGCGTTCGTAAATCTCATTAACGGTGTGGCGCCGGGCAGCGGTACCCATCGAATAGCCGTTGTTCTCTACCGCAAAGATGACCGGAAGCTTCCAGAGCTGCGCCATGTTCATCGTTTCGTGCAGCGCACCCTGATCAACCGCACCATCGCCCATAAAACAGGCGGTAACGCGGTCCGTTTCGTTGTACTTATTGGCAAAGGCAAGCCCACCGCCCAGTGGAATGTGGCCGCCCACAATACCGTAGCCGCCCCAAAAATGCTCTTCCACGTTGGCAAAGTGCATCGACCCGCCTTTTCCTTTCGAGCAGCCATCGGCTTTTCCAAACAGTTCGGCCATACCCGCCTTGGGCGATACACCACGAACCAACCCCCAGCCGTGATCCCGATAAGCCGTGATGATATCATCATCATTATTCAGGGCGAATGCGGTTCCGGTAGAGACCGCTTCCTGACCGATATAGAGGTGCAGAAAACCGCCAAATTTTCCTTTTTGATACATCTGCATGGCCCGCTCCTCAAAACGGCGCTGCAGAAACATCTGCTCGTACATCTCCATCACCTGATCGCCAGACAGGCCCAGCTGCTTGTGTGTTTTCTTGGTGGGATCGGGCAGGTCAACGGCTTTATCAATTGCTGAATCACCGTTTCTATTAATCCCGATGGGGGCAAATATCGCTTGCTGCTCTTTTTTACTCATCTGCAGGTCGTTCTTAGGTTAAAATCTTTAGTGTTAAAATATACCCATTCCTTCGCTCATTTTCAGCCGTTTATGAAAGGTGAGAGCGAATCCACGTTTCGGTTTCGGAGTAGCACTGCTCCAGTTTTTCGGGAAAGCGTCCACCGGCTGTGGCCAGGTTCGGTTGCCCGCCACCGCCGCCGCCGGCCAGTTTGCCGAGCACCGACACAAGGTTACCGGCTTTCAGCCCGCGGCTAATCAGATCGTCGGTTACGGCCGCCATCAAAAATACTTTGCCTTGCTCATCGTCTGTTGAACCGAGAACGATGACGCTTTTTTCACCGGTTTTATTCAATGCATCGTATCCGAGCTGCTTCAGGGTATCCATGTCAGCGGCGGGTACGGTGCCGGTGTATAATGTAATCTCTTCAACCGCCTTGCCACTATCCAGAATGGAATCAAGTGCACCGCCGGCCTGCTCTTTTTGAACGGCTTCGAGCTCTTTTTCGAGTGCTTTTTTCTGCTCGATCAGCTTCTCGATTTCAGGAATGGGATCGCCTGAACCCACCACCGATTGCAGGTGTTGCAGTGTGGCTTTCTCGCGCCGCAGATGGCGATCGGCATGCAGGCCGGTTACCGCTTCTACCCGTCGAATGCCGGCCGCCACGGAGGTCTCCTGTACAAACCGAAAGTAGCCGATTTCGCCCGTATGGCGAACATGGGTACCGCCGCAGAGCTCCACCGAGTAGTCCGGATCGAACGTAACAACCCGTACACGATCGCCATATTTCTCCCCAAACAGCATCATCGCGCCGCGCTCCCGCGCCTCGTCAATACTCATCCACTCTACCTGAAGCGGAATATTGGCTTGAACTTTCCGGTTCACCTCTTCCTCTATGGCGTCGAGCTGTTCCGGGTTTACCGCCTCAAAGTGGGAGAAGTCGAACCGCAGCCGGCGCTCTTCCACCAGCGATCCTTTCTGTGTTACATGCGTGCCCAGATGATTGCGTAGTGCCGCATGCAGCAGGTGCGTGGCACTGTGGTGTTTTTCGATTTCGATTCGCCGGGAGCGGTCAACTGTTGCCGTCCACGCTTCAGATAATGATGCATCCCCGGGCAGTTGGTCTACTTTATGTTCAAACCCGAGGGGTGTTTTCTGCACATTCAATACCTTGAGTACCGCGCCGTTTTGTTGCAGTGTACCGATGTCTGCTACCTGACCGCCCGATTCGGCGTAAAACGGGCTTTTATCCAGATAGAGATAGGTGGCATCAGCCGACCTCTTTATGGCGATTACGGAGACCGTTTCCTGCAGCGAGTCGTAGCCTGTAAACTCAAACCGGCTTAAATCATCCCGGCTGTGATCGTTTACAAATTGCAGTTCCGATTCGTCGCCCGCTGTTTTGAATGAACCGGCGGCCCGGGCCCGCTCTTTCTGTTTCTTCATCTCCTGCTCAAAGCCGGCAACATCTACATCAATCCCCTTTTCGCGAGCCAGCAGCTGCGTAAGATCAAT
This sequence comes from Balneolaceae bacterium, assembly GCA_047921075.1. Lineage (GTDB taxonomy): Bacteria > Bacteroidota > Rhodothermia > Balneolales > Balneolaceae > JBLRWS01. The sequence continues at coordinate 37,834 of JBLRWS010000010.1, forward strand.
CGGAAAGCCGTAGGTATCGTGCAGTTTAAACGCTTCGGTTCCCGGTATTACATCGCGCCCTTCACTGATTTGATGAAACAGTTGAATGCCCTGGCCAAGTGTTTTCAGGAAACTGTTTTCTTCTGCTTTTATCACATTTTGTACGTACTCTTTTTGATCGGCCAATACCGGAAATACCGCTGCGAACTGATCGGCCAGCACATCCACCAGCCGATACATAAATGGCTCCTTAAATCCGAGATTGTCCCATCCGTACCGCACCGCCCGGCGCAAAATTCGGCGAATCACATAACCGCGTCCGTCGTTTGAAGGCGAGGCGCCATCGGCAATGGCAAAGCTGACCGAGCGAAGGTGATCGGCAATTACGCGGATGGCGATATCGGTGGATTCATCCTCTCCATACGTTGTGCCGCTCATCTCGCTGATTCGGTTCATCACCGGGGCAAACACGTCGGTGTCGTAATTGGATGTTTTTCCCTGCAGTACGGCACAAAGGCGCTCAAAACCCATGCCGGTATCCACATGTTTGGCGGGCAGCGGGTTGAGCCGGCCATCGGCTTTGCGATTAAACTGGATAAATACCAGGTTCCAGATCTCCATCACTTTGGGATCGTCTTTGTTCACCAGATCCCGCCCGGGAACCTTTGCGCGCTCATCGTCAGAGCGCAAATCGATATGTATTTCGGAGCAGGGTCCGCACGGTCCGGTATCGCCCATCTCCCAGAAGTTATCTTTCTTATCGCAGGTTAAAATATGATCGTGGGCGATGGATGTTTCGCTCTTCCAGAATGCAATCGCTTCCTCATCCACCGGCAGTCCGTCACTTTCATCTCCCTCAAATACGGTGGCATACAGGCGGTCGGGGTCAAGGCCCCAGTGGTCTACCAGCAGTTCCCATGCCCAGGCGATCGCCTCTTGTTTAAAATAATCGCCGAAGGACCAGTTGCCGAGCATCTCGAACAGAGTGTGGTGGTAGGTGTCGTGGCCAACCTCCTCCAGGTCGTTATGCTTGCCGCTCACCCGAATGCAGCGCTGTGTGTTGGCGGCCCGGTTCCACGTTTTCCCGTTGGCTTCTAACGCCTCTTCTTCACCCAAAAAGATCGCTTTAAACGGATTCATCCCAGCATTGGTGAACAACAGCGTGGGGTCGTTTTTTGGCACAACCGGAGCGCTGTCGGTAATGAGGTGATGTTTCTCTTCGAAAAAGGATAAAAATTCAGATCGTATTTGATCGGCTGTTTTCGTGGACATTGTGCTTTTTTGGGGATTCGGCAGGTGTTTTTAGCAAAGCTTTAAAAATAGGAAAAATGCCGCCTCAATAAAATCGTGAATGCGGTTTGTGGCACATCCGGGCAGAGTTCAGGAATCGCTATATTACTGTTCTTACAATCACAGTCCAATCCTTCTATGAAATTACTGCTCAACTACTTCTTTCGCGGCCTTCTGTTTGCGTTTCCTGTATTTGCAACGTTCTATATCCTCACCGTTCTGATCAACTGGATTGATGAGACGCTGGTAAGCATCCTGTTTGGCTGGCTCCCCCTTGATGTGCCTGGCATCGGTATCGTCACAGCGGTTGTGCTTCTGATTTTAATGGGTTACACCATAACGCTTGCCATTTCGAAACCGCTGGTGAGTTTTCTCGACCGTACATTTGCCAAAATCCCGGTGGTAAAGATTTTCTATACAGCGCTGAAAGACCTGGCCGAGGCTTTTGTAGGTGATAAAAAACGATTTAACGAACCGGTGATTGTCACCCTGGCCGACGGGCTGGACCGCGTCGGGTTCATTACCGCGCACGATTGCGCCGAGCTTGGTGTTGAGAATCGTGTGCCGGTCTACTGTCCGCACTCGTACAATTTTAGCGGCAACTTATATCTGGTGCCGCCGGATAATGTTCGTCCGTTAGATGTCGATCCATCGGACGTTATGAAGTTTGCTGTATCGGCCGGCGTTACCGGATTTGAACACAAAATCAACCCGCTCAACAAAACCAAAGAGACACCACCCACCCCATGAAAGTTACTTTTCCCGACATTCGAACGGTGCTGAAAGACGGGTACGACCTGCTCAGAAGCACAATGCAAAAATGTCTGGATGATGATATTATGACGCAGGGAGCGGCCATTGCGTTTTATACCATCTTCTCCATTGCGCCACTCTTTGTGCTGGTTGTTGCGTTCTCCGGATTTTTTTTGAGCGAAGATCAGATCTCCCGGCAAATTCAGGAGCAGCTGGCCGCTTTTGTGGGCGATGATCTTGCCGCCAGCCTGAACGAACTCTTTCTGAGCCGTACGATCTCTATCTCCGGGTTTTGGACTACCATTCTGGCCGCCGTTACCATCGCCTTTGGCGCAACAACGGTTATCTCTCAGCTCAAATCAACACTAAACAGCATCTGGAATGTGCAGGAAGTGAAGATCCACTCCATCTGGAATTTTTTCCTGAATCGGCTGCTCGCCTTCGGGATGATTCTCATATTCAGCCTTCTGCTGCTTGCCTCTCTGCTTGCCGAGGCAATCATCGGTATCGCCACTACATTTTTAGCCGATCACATTCTGATGACCGATATCGACTACTACGCACTTATTTCTCAGACAACAACCGTATTGCTGTCGGTGGCTTTTTTCACACTTATCTTTAAAATACTGCCCGATGTGCACGCACGGTGGACCGATGTGTTTGTTGGTGCGGTTGTTACCACGGTGCTTTTCCTCCTGGGCAAGAATCTGATTGGCTACTACATGTCGGCCAGCGGACTCGATGCAACCTACCGCGCAGCCGGAGCGCTGGTCGTATTTGTGGTGTGGGTCTATTATAATGTCATTATTGTACTACTCGGTGCCGTGTTTACTCAGATCTACACATCCATGTTTGGCGGGCGCATACTGCCCTATCGCTTCGTGACATTAAAAGCGGTCGGAAACACCCGAGAAAAAAGAGACCCCCAGAAGAGTGGACCCGATTAGTACACCTCTTCAAAGATTCGATCGCCCGGTTTGATGAACCGCTTGAACTGATCGTCGGGTATGTCGTATACAGAGTCGGGAAGCTCTTTTTTAATCTGCAGGTACTCTTCAAAACCCTGATCCACGAGCTCGCGGTAAATGCCGCTCTCCATCCCCTTCATCCCGCAAATATAGATCAGCGTGTTCTCCTGCGCCAGGATTGGCCGCAATAGCTCTTTTTCGTCCTGAAGCTGAGTTTGTACATAAAATTTTGATCCGTCGGATCGACGCGCCTCCCGCGATATCGATTTCAGGTAGTGAAAGTTCTCGTGCTTTTCATCAAACGACTCGAACAGATCTGCATAGAGAAGATCGGTCCGGTACGGGCAGCCAAAAATCAACACACAGGAGTTGGAGAAGTTGTGTTCGCCGTACAGTTCCTTAATCATTCCCCGAAAAGGCGCAATGCCGGTGCCGGTGGCAAAAAATATATAATTGAAATCGGCCGGGTTTTCGGGCAGCAGAAACCGGCGGCCGCTTGGCCCGGTCACCTGAACCGTATCGCCCGGCGAAAGATCGGCCAAATAGTTGGAGGCCACACCCAGATATAGCTTGTTGTCGAGCTCTTCAATGGTTCGCTTCACCGTGGTGGAAACCAGATGGTGTTTGCCGTGCTCTCCCGATGTGGGAGACGATACCGAATAGAGGCGGAGTTTATGGGGGCGCCCGTTCGAATCCTCTCCCGGAGGCAGAATCCCGATAGACTGTCCTACACGTACTTTGTTTACGAGATCGGTGCCGGACACATCAAACGTGATGTGCCGCACAATGTTGGGGCTCGATTCGCGGGTAACGATATAGTTCTCTACAACTTTTACCTCTACAGGATTTTTTGGGGAATAGATATTCAGCTCAACTTCCGGAAGAACGAATTCACTCATGGTTATTGTCGATTATTGTGCGTGATTTTTTGCAAGCAGATAAAATAACCGTTAATCGGCTCAAAATCATTCGCCTGACAGAGGAAATAAGAGTACGCGATCAACCAGTTCTGAATCGTCTGCCAGCGTGTGCGACGCAATCAAAACGATACGCTGCTTATTCTTTGATTCGGCCAGCATCTCCATCACCACATCACGCGCTGAAGTGTCGAGCCCGCGCATCGGTTCATCCAGAATAAGCACACGCGGCTCCACAACAAACGCCGCGGCAATTTGGGTCTTCTTTTTCATGCCTGTAGAGTACGTACCCATCTGCTGGTGCCGATCCTCTCCGAGCTGAAGTCGGTCGAGCAGCTTGTGGATTCGGGCTTCTGCTTCACGATCCCAAAGCGAACGGCTTCGCAGCACCCACTGCAATGTTTCGACCGCCGAGAGATGTTCGGGCAAACTTTCCTGATCGTGCACAATACCGAGATGCTGCAGGTAGGCGGCCGGCTGTTGATGAATATCCATCTCCCCGTATCGGATGTGGCCCGACGTTGGAAACGACTGCACCGAAAGCAGGCGCAGCATGGTTGTTTTGCCCGATCCGTTGGGGCCGATAAACGCGATCAGTTCGCCCGGACGAAATTGATCGGAAATGTTCCGGAACACCGTTTTTGATGCGCTAAACCGTTTGGTTACGGTATCAACATGTAGAGATTCGTTAGGATGATTCATGCTGGTTTTTGGTTTTGACAGTCAAAAAATAGAGCACTCCGGAAAGCAGAAAAGCCGACCCGGCATAGACGCTGAGAATGGCGATCAGCGGGCCTCGCCCCGGCACCCCGAAAATCATTCCATTCAAGGTAATGCTGACGGCCAGAAGCAACAGCCAGCGCCCCTGAATCCAGGCGTGCGCGGCCACCCATACAGCCGGCGGTGCAAGCCAGCGGCGCCACCAGCCGGGTACCAGTGTTTGTGTATACGACATGACAATCAACAGGTGGTGCAGCAACGCAAATACCATCCACAGCAAACTCATGGCCGCTTCGCCCGGTCGCTGATACGAAAAGAGCCATACCAGCACGTGGCCCGCCATCAGAGCGCGGCCTGCGGGCAATCGTCGATCCAGCTGCAGCAGCAGAGCCCAAACGTGTGTCTTCAGGGCGCCGGGTACCCACCAAAGCTGGCTTACTTCCACACGAGATGTATCGTATGCGGCTTGTTCGGTATCGCCAAAAAACTCACTGTAAAATGCGTGTGATGCGTAATAGCTCTGCTCCATTTTTCCTCGCATTCGCATCATCGCGGCGGCGCCCGTCAGAAATACCAGCGCACCTGCCCCCCATTCGGCCCACGGCCCCGCTACTTGTGATGCCCACGCACCGAGTGAGAGCACGAGCATGCCAAGCCCGGCAATCAGCACCGTATTTAACAACGTCGGTATCGAGCCGGGATCGAGCGGGTATTTCATATAATCGGCCATCTGGCGGCGTAGCTGCTGCCCCCGTTTATCCTCTTTCCAGAATTGCGATTGCAGTCCGCTGCCCGTATAGCGCGATACTGCCAGCATCCACAAGCCCGCAAGAAATCCTACACCGGCTGCCGCATATCCCGTTTTTTCCGCAAGATGGGAGGCCGGTGCGTGCAGATCACCCATCAAAATAACCACCACCATCACCCCCATCACAACCACCACCGAGCGCATGTGCCGAAGCAAGTGACGCAACAGGTTACTGCCCTCTCGGTTGCCCAGTTGCAGCAGACGAAACCAGGGGTCGGGGAACAGCATAAACGGCGGCAGAAAAGCAAAGGCCGCAGCTGAGGCGATTAGAAAGAGACGCAACGTAACGATCCGTTCATCGATCAGTGCATCCCAGCTCCACAAGAGAGCAAGCGCTGCTGCTGCCACAATCAGAAGCAGCTGGCGCAGAAACGAAGGGCGATATGGAGTGTCTGTACGCATGAGTGGGCCATTAAATAACGCGGGGCAATATAACAGAGAATTGCATCAACTTCGACGGTTCGTTTGGACGAACGGCAGAGATTCATTGAACTTTATACAGCTGTTTTTCGTATATTCACCACCTGAAAAAGCGGTTCCAAACTACCAATCACAAATTCATTTTATGAAGATTTACGTTTGTATAAAGCAAGTTCCCGATGTGTATGCCCCTCTCCAAATTAAAGACGGTGAACTTGTTCAGGATGCCGATCGAAATGTTTTAAACGCGTACGACGCCTCTGCCCTGGAAGAAGCCCTCGTGCTGCAGGAAGCGCATGGCGGCGAGATTGAAGTGGTTCTTGCCGGGCCCGACAAGGCGAAAGAGACGCTTCGAAAAGGATTGGCGATGGGCGCAGACAAGGGCACTCACATTCAGATTGAAGATGCCGGCAGCCTCGATTCCCTCGGGTATGCCCACATTCTTCATGCTTTTTTTAAAGACAAATCCTACGATTTTATTTTCTGCGGCAAACAGAGCCAGGATACCGATGCCGGGCTTACAGGCGGAATGCTTGCACAGCTGTTGGATGTGCCCTACTCAACCAATGCGGTGGGACTCACGCTCAACAATGGATCACTGACCGTAAAGCGTCAGGGTGATGCCGGACAGGAGATGATCGAACTTCCATCGCCCGGCCTGGTAACCTGCTCCAATGACATGAACGACCCGCGCATCCCCAGCCTGAAGGGAATTATGCAATCGAAGCGCAAGCCGGTGGATACCATTACTCTGGACGATCTGGGTGTCGATCCCGCCGCCGTTTCCAAAACAAGCACGCTCGGCTACGAAGAAAAACCCACCCGGGAGCCCGGCAAAAAGTACGAAGGCGAACCTGATGAGATTGCACGGCAGGTAGCGCAGCTGCTCGACAGTGAAGAGAATGTGATTTAAAGCGGCCACACGGAAACCTATTTCGAACTACAGACCAAAACGAATGAAACCCATCCTAAGCTACATCTCCGTTCAGAACGGTAAACTGAAACGTTCATCCATTGAAGTCCTCTCCCGATGCAACGAGCTGGCAAAAAAAAACGGTACCACCTCAGCCGCACTGGTTGTTGATGCCGATGCCGAATCGTATGTGGATCAGCTAAAGGCGTACGGACCGGATGCCATCTACACCATTACCGATCCGATTTTCAAAAACCACCTGAATACCCCGCTGCTGCGGGCTCTTTCCAAAGCGATCGGGCACATTTCGCCGTCGGTGTTTGCGTTTGCCTCTACGGAGGGATCAAAAGATATTTTGGGTGCGCTGGCTGCCGGTCAGCAGGCTGCATCACTGGCTGATATGTCGGAATTTGATGTGAGTGAAAACGTGGTAACGGGTAAACGTCCGGTCATGGCCGCAAAAATTGTCGCTTCGGTCAAGGCCGAGGGAGACTTGATTCTTCTGTCGGTTCGGTCGGGATCGTACGATGTGGTCGAAAAAGAGTCAGATCCCGCAGTCGAATCGATCGACTTTTCGTTTGATGACGGCGACCTCCGGCTTACTCTGCGCGAAATCATTACCGCCTCCGCCGATAAGGTGGATCTCTCCGAGGCAGAAACCATCGTTGCTGCCGGACGGGGCGTGAAGGACGAAGAGGGACAGAAATTGATCAGTGACCTGGCCGATACACTCAACGCTGCTATCGGTGCCTCGCGTGCGCTCACCGAATCGGGCGTATACGACCCGAGCCTGCAAATCGGGCAGACCGGTAAAGTGGTCTCGCCACAGCTCTACATCGGCATCGGTATTTCCGGGGCCATTCAGCACGTAGCCGGCATGACCAACAGTAAAGTGATTGTTGCCATTAACAAAGATCCGGACGCACCGATATTTGACATCGCTGACTACGGCATCGTGGGCGATCTTTACAAAGTACTGCCTCCGTTTATTGATGAACTGAAAAAAGTGAAACAGAATTGACGTAGTCGTGAGTCTTGAGTCGTGAGACAGTGATGAGATTGAATCATCTGGTTGAGATTTGACCTGTGGGGTGTTTTCACATTCCCACTGTCCCAAACCCACATCTCACTACTCAATACTCGATACTCAATACTCTATACTCTATACTCACCACTATGGACGAAACATTTGACTGTATTATTGTAGGTGCGGGTGTTGCCGGACTGGCTGCAGCCATGACACTGGCGCGGAGCAACAAAAAATTTCTACTCATCGAGAAAGGAGAATTTCCCGGTGCTAAAAATGTGAGTGGCGGCGTTCTCTGGGGTAGCGACCTCAACCGGCTGGTTCCCAACTATTGGGAGGACGAAAACGGCGGGTGGGACCGGTTCATCAACCACCGGCGGCTAACCTTTATGGATGAGCAGTCTACCTTCTCGGTTGATTTTAAATCGTCGCACTTTAACGAACCGCCCTACACCGGGGTTGTGGTACTTCGTTCCAAGTTCGACCGCTGGCTGGCCGATAAAGTGCAGGAAGCGATCGACGAGAGCGACTATGCGATGGACTCCTTCATTGCACCCAATATTCTGGTTGAAGAAGTACTGATGGACAATGGCAAGGTGACCGGCATCCGCGCCGGCGATGAAGAGTTTCATGCCAAAACGGTGATTCTGGCCGAAGGCGTAAACAACCTGCTTACCCGTCAGGTTGGCCTGCAAGATGACTATGTGCCGGCCGACCATATGCTTACCGGCATCAAAGAGATCATCCGGTTTGATCAGGATGTGCTCGAAAACCGATTTCAGCTGAACGGACGGAGCGGAATGAGCAACGAATTTGTCGGCTTTGCGACCGACGGCGTTGAGGGAGGCGGATTCCTGTATACCAACAAAGACACGATTTCTCTCGGGCTGGTACTCGGGCTCAAGGATTTGCGTGAAAAGGGAAAGAAACCGTACGATATCCTCAACACCTTCAAAAAACATCCCGCTATTGCCGATACCATCCGGGGCGGTGAGGTTGTGGAGTACTCCGCACATGTGGTCTCTTCGGGAGATAAACGCGTGATGCCGAAGCAGCTCTACAAGGCAGGGCTCGCTGTTTGCGGCGAAGCAGCCAACCTGTTGATGAACGCCGGCAAGGCCATTCAGGGGATGGATTACGCCATGCGCTCGGGCATTCTTGCTGCAGAAACGGTAAGCCGTGCCATCGAAAACGATGATGTGGGCGAATCGGCGATGAAAGCGTATCAAGATACCCTTGAAAGCAGTTATGTGATGCAGGATATCAACAATTTTCAGGATGCCGTGCACCTGTTGCACGATCCGGTTATGACCCAAAAGATGCCGAATCTGATCTGCGATTTTGGACGAAACTTCTTTAGCATCAAAAACGAACCCACGAAAAAAGCGCGCGAAATCCTTCGCGACTCCGTTAAGAAACACGCATCGTACTGGGATTTGATCAAAGTGGGTGCAAAAGGCGCAAAAGCATTATAAAGCAATTTTCTTATGAAACTTCTCTCCCTTCCTGAACGACTTGGACTTGTCAGTTATCGGAACCAATCCAAATCTGAAATAAAGCCGCATATTGTGGTGGATACAGAGATTTGCAATTCCACCTGTCCGCATAAATGCACCACCTATGTGTGCCCTGCCAACTGCTACACCATGGACGAAGCGGGCACGGTTCACTTTCAGGTAGAAGACTGCATCGAGTGCGGCACCTGCATGTACGCGTGCGATCAGGGCGCGGTAAGCTGGGAATTTCCCGATCCGGAAATCGGGCGCGGCGTTACCTGGAACTTTGGGTGATTGGTGCCTTTAATTCTGTTCGCCTCCTGGCCATCTGATCT
>JBLRWS010000011.1:0-15974 GCA_047921075.1 Balneolaceae bacterium
TGATCAAAGAGGTAGGCGGAGTCGTGCGGGCCGGGCGAAGCTTCGGGATGGTATTGCACCGACATTCCCGGAAAATTTTTGAACCGAAGACCTTCAATGGTCTGGTCGTTTAGATTGATGTGGGTTACGGCCACTTTCGAATCGTCAATTTTGTTTTCGTCTACTGCAAATCCATGGTTTTGTGTGGAGATCTCTACAAGGCCGGTGTCGAGGTTTTTAACCGGCTGGTTGGCACCGCGGTGGCCCACAAACATTTTTCGTACAGGGATGCCTTCGGAGAGTGCCATCAGCTGATGCCCAAGGCAGATGCCAAACAGCGGTTTGCCCGACTTTTTGGCCGCCTCTACCACCGGCAGCCCGTAGTGCGAGGAGGCGTTCGGATCGCCGGGGCCGTTGCTGAAAAAATAGCCGTCGGCTTCCCACGCCATCACCTCGGCAGCGGGTGTTTCGGCCGGAAAAATGCGCAGCGTGCATCCCCGGTTCACAAAATTGTTGATGATGTTCTGCTTCACACCGTAATCCATCATGGCAATTCGGTACGGGCCGTCGGCGGTGACAGTCTGCGCTTCCTTTCGCGTCACTTTTGTGGCCAGTTCAAGGCCTGCCATTGCATCCCACTCCTTCGCTTTTTGAACAAGCTCTTTTTCGTCGGTGATCTCGGAGCTGATGACCGCATTCATCACCCCTTTGGTGCGGATGTGGCGCACCAGCATGCGGGTATCCACACCCGAAATACCAACCACTTTGTTCCTTTCCAGATAATCCTGAAGGCTGCCATCGGCAATCGGGTTGCTGAAATCATCGGAGAAAGAGCGGACAATGAGGCCGGCAATCATCACCCGGCGCGCTTCATCGTCGCGGCTCATGGTGCCGTAGTTGCCGATATGCGGGTAGGTCATCATCATCAGCTGGCCGTAGTAGCTCGGGTCGGTAAAAATTTCCTGGTAGCCGGTCATGCTGGTGTTAAAGCAGAGTTCGCCGCCGGTGGTGCCGGTAATGCCAATGGCGCGGCCGCGAACCACAGTGCCGTCGCTAAGTGCCAGGATGGCCGGTTTTTTTTCAGGGGCGGTGGGTGTCATATTGGTACGATTGCTTGGAGTTGCGGATCAATGAGGGGAGGCCAAAAAAAAATCCGACAACGGAAACCGCGTCGGATTGTCTACAAGATTTTTGGCTTGTCGGTTTGTTCTTTTTGAACAAGGTGATGGCTGATTTAAAGGTTTCGAAAAGGTACGGAGTCGAAAGAAAAGTTGAAAGCCATTTTAAACCTAAATCGGCAAATTTGTTGCCGATAAGAATGTGCGGTGGATAAACAGGCACGAGATAGAAGTGTTTGATGAATGTTAGAAGCGGGGTTTTGGCGTTGGGTGAACTTATTTAATAAGCGTCACAGATCGCGTTTGCGTGAATTGCCCGGAGATCATCCGCACATAGTAGACACCACTTCCCAACTCAGAAGCATCGAAGTTAACAGTGTGCCTGCCAGCCGATTGTGATTGATTTTGCAGAACAGATACGGTTCGCCCCAGAATATCGGATACAAGAATGCGCACATCACCGGCAGCCGGCAGTTCATACGCGATGGTTACACTCGGGTTAAATGGATTGGGATAGGGTGGCAACAGCTCGGGTGATGTTGGAACCGGGTTTGGCTGATCATCAATGCTGACGCTTACCTGTTGTTCCAGTACCAATTGGTAGAGTGTGCCTTCGCCCGATCGGTTTTGAAAGCGAAGCAGATGCTCGCCCGCCGGGAGATCGACCTCTCGCTGATCGGTAAAGTGACGGCCGTTGCTGGCTCGTACGCCGGTAAAGCTGGTGGCAAGTTCACCATTTAGATAGAGATCAAAGCTGGTGATGCGGTTTGTCTCCAGCTCGGCCGAAACCAGGTAGGTGCCTGCCTGTTCAACCTGAACGAAGTATTCGGTCCACTCATCCGACTGACTGTCGAAAATGGCGTACGCCACCGACTCCTCGGGGTCGGGCTTCAGGTCCACCGATTCGAACGGACGGGCTACATCGCCAAAAAGCGCCACGCCCTGATTCTCCTTTGTGCCGTCGTTGTAACTTACATCCGGCCCGCCAACATTGTATTGCCAAAAGGGAATGGCGCCCGGAACCGGGAATGCACTGTTCAAAAACGGGCCCGCCTGGCAGCCGTTGCCCACAATAACCTGTAGCTCTTCGGACGTCGTGGCGGCGTTATCGTTATCAAATGCGACAGCCTGAAGATCGTAGCAGCTTTCGATATCAAAAGTGAGTGTTGTTTCGTACGGCGGTTCGGTAAAAACCTGTTGCAGCTCGCCATTCACCAACAGCTCTACACGCTCCACAAATCCGTCTGAATCGCTGGCTGCAATGCTGATTGCGATCTCCTGGAGCGGTTCGGCCTCAATGGTTTCGGTTTGGTTGAACGAAACCTCCGGCGCTTCATTCACATCCTGATAGACGCGCACGTACTCCACCTGCATCGACTGTGGAAACTCGGTTTCCGGCGTGGGGTTGGGTAAAAAGTTGCCACCAATGGCAAGGTTCAGGATGATGTGAAACGACTCGTCGAACGGGTACCATCGGGCGTTTACATCATCACGGTCAATGCGGAAATAGGCTTCATCATCTACAAACCAGGTGAGGCCGGTTTCATCCCACTCCAGTGCGAACAGGTGAAAATCTTCAGCAAAATTTCCTTCCGGCAGGGTAAACTTGCCGTTCATGAATTCCCGGCACGCCACAGCGTTGTTTCCTGTGCAGCCTTCGCGCCAGAAGTGAATGGCGCCTTCCGCAATATCCGGCACGTTGCCTCTATACTCCATAATGTCAATTTCACCGCTGCGGGGCCAGCCGCCAAAGACACTCTCCTCCGGCATCATCCAGAAGGCGGGCCAAAAACCGGTGCCTATGGGAAGTTTGATACTCGCCTCGATACGCCCGTACGTAAACGCAAACTTTCCTGCTGTTTTAATTCGTGCCGAGGAGAATTGGGAGTTGTTGTCATCTTCTCGCTGGGCACGAATATGCAGAATGCCATTCTCGATGAAGAGATTTTTCGGCTGGCTGGTGTAGACCTGCAGCTCATTGTTACCCCATCCGCACAGGCCAATATTACAGCCGTCACCGATTTCGGGGCTCCACCATTGAGTGTTCAGTGTGGCGGTATCAAATTCATCGCTCCAGATTAGCTCGAACCGCTGAGCCTGGGCCTGAAACGTGCCGGTAAATATCAAGATTGAAAAAAGTAGTAGCGTTACTGCATGCTTCATAGTGTTTGTGATGCGTGCACAGGGGTAAAACACGGCCCTGTGCAACGATTAAGGTTAATCCGTAAGGCGGAAACGGGTTTGCTGCCCGCCTACCTGCAGTGTAAAGGGTCCGGTTTCGAGCAGCATCTCTCCGTTTCGGTCGGGGAAGGAGAGGTGTGCATGCGGTTCTATCACAAATTCGAAGGTGTGTGACTGACCGGGTTCCAGATGCACTTTTTCGAAATGGCGGAGCTCTTTTACCGGCCGGGTGATGGAGGCGTATTCATTGGTAAGGTACCAGAGCACGGCTTCTTGTCCGGCGCGATCGCCGCTGTTGGTTACGGTAACGGTTGCTGTTATACGGCCATCTTCATCCAACTCGTCGGCCGACAGTTCAATCGGACTGTAATCGAAGGTGGTGTAGGAGAGGCCTTCTCCAAATTGAAACAGCGAGGTGTTATCGCTGCCCTGTGCAATATGGTTGGCTTCCTCCGGATTGAAGAAATAGACATCGCTCGGTTTGTGATTGTAGGTTACAAAGTGTCCGCGGTGCTGGGGGTATGAGATGGGCAGGCGGCCACTTGGGTTGGTACGTCCGCTAAGTACGCTGGCAATCGCTTCGCCGCCTTCAAAACCGGGCAGGCCGGCAAAAAGAAAGGCATCTACGCTCTCAATCACAGTGGTGATGAGCCGTGGGCGCCCTTGAATCAGCACCAGCACCAGGGGGGTGTCGGCCGTGGAGAGGGTTTCAATTTCATGAAGCTGATTGCCCGGCAGTGCAAGGTCGGTAATATTACCCACAAACTCGGTGTAAGGCTCTTCGCCGCCGGCATAAATCAGCAGATCGGCTCGGTTCAGCCGGTTGATGAATCCCCGGTTGGGTTGCTCCGGAATCGTTTCGATAAAATCGATCTGTGCATTGGGATATTCGGCACGCAGGGCTGTAAGCACGGTATGCATGCTTTCGGGATACTGCTCTTCCTCACCCCCTTGCCAGGCCAGAGTCCACCCGCCATTCAGGTTACGGCGGCTGTTGGCAGACGGGCCAAACAGAAGAATGTTGGAGGGATTTTCAGCCGGAAGTACATGGTCGTTTTTTAGCAGAATCATCGACTCTTTGGCCGCCTCAAGTGCTTTCAGGCGGTTTTCTTCAGTACCCACACGATCGAGCCGGTCGCTTCGCGGATAGGGATGCTCGAACAGGCCGAGCTCAAATTTGAGGCGTAAAATTCGGCGGACCGACAGATCCAGCCGCTCATCGGTGATGCGCCCCTCTTCGTAGAGCTCCATCAATGCTTCATTAAACTGAAGGGAGAGCGGGGTCATGTTGATGTCGATACCGGCCATCACGGCCATGTAGGTGGCTTCCTTATAATTTTCGGCGACGAAATGGTAACTGACCAGTTTTTCGATATCGTCCCAGTCGGTCACAACCACTCCCTCAAATCCCATCTCCTCCCGGAGAAGTTCCGTTAAAAACTCGTACGATGCGTGCACGGGCACGCCATTTACCTCACCGCTGTTGGCCATTACGGCTTTTACACCGGCATCAATGGCGGCTTGAAACGGCGGGCGATGGATTTCGTGCAGTGCCTGCATGCCGATATGCACGGGTGTTCGGTCCCATCCCGACTTGGGATCGGAGTAGCCGATAAAGTGTTTGGCGGTTGCCGCCTGTCGGTAAGGGGCAACTTCCTCGTTGTTTTGAAATCCGTCTACATAAGTGGCAGCAAGAACGGATGCGAGATAGGGGTCTTCGCCAAAGGTCTCCCACAACCGCGGCCAGTAGGGATTTACGCCAATATCAAGGACGGGAGCAAAGTTCCAATGATGGCCGATATCCGCCGTTTCGTAGGCGGTTACCCACGCCGTGTTGTAAGTATGAACCGGGTTAAAGGTAGCTCCCAAATTGATATTTTGTGGGAAAATGGTGCTTTCGCCCAGATAACTGGCGCCGTGTATGTGATCCATCCCGTAGATGATTGGGATGTTGAGCCGCGACTCTTCGACAGCCAGCCGGGTGAGGCCATCCATAAACTCGAACCAGACCTGAGGCGGCACGGCCTCTCCGTTCAGGAACGAGCCGATATGGTGATCGCGAATCAGCTCAGCCGCTTTTTCCTCCACCAGTTCTACATCGCTCTGATTTCCGGTGGTATTGATCAGGGTGATGTTCAGCTGCGTCATCTGCCCGATTTTTTCATAGGGGGTCATCCGGCTCAGCAGGTCCTCCACGCGATCGTCGATGCCGGCATTGGCATCTTTGTAGAGTGGCTGCTCTTGGGCAAAAAGTGGCAGTGCAAGCAGGGAGAGGGTGATGGTGAATAGGGCGAATTTCATGGGTTTTCCGATTGGGTTAAGAACTTTCACGAACGTTGAGGCTGACAGGAATCAAATTCATCATGCCGCTGTGTTGATTGCTATGATCGCAATCGAGGCGCTGTTTGATGTTGTTGAGAATGGTAATGCCCAGCTGCCGAAACGGGGTGTGTACCGAGGTTAGTGTTGGATTGTTGTATCGGCAGAAAGGAAGGTCGTCGTAGCCGGCCACAGCTACATCATCCGGAATACGGATGCCGTGATGGCGTGCCCGATGCATAAAGCCGAGTGCAAGTGCGTCGTTGCTTGCAAATATCGCTTCGGGCCTGTTTTTGAGTGCCAGGAACTCATCAAACGCTTCTTGCCCGGCTTCCGGGGAATAGTTATTTCCTGTTGACCAAACCAGTTCCATACCTTGTTTTTCGTTCACAAAGTCTTGAAATCCGGTTTTTCTGAGCCGAGCCTCAAGCTTTTCGGTGGGGCCTTCGATAATTCCCACTTTTTTGTAATTGCGTTGATGAAAGTGGTTGGCCACCAAATATCCACCCCGATAGTTATCGAAGGTGACGGTATCCATGATTGGATTGGCGATGGGCGCCGCCGATAAGATGGGGAAATTATCTCCCGCTTTATCGAGCAATTCGCAATAGTCGGCTTCGGTGAGGGATGGTAAAAAGCAGACCGCTGCGTCAAACTTATCTTTTCTCAGCTCTAACACAAACTCGATCGGGTTCAGGTTTTTGTGATCCACATTGTAGAGCCCAAAATTAATGTTGCTCCCTTTCGCGGCATGGTCAAACCCGTTGTAGAACGAAGCGTAAAACTCTCCGGGGTGGAAACAGGTGACAAGGGCAATGTATATGTTACTGCGCAGGTGGGTTGGTGTTTGCTGATGAACCAGCGGATAGTTGAGCCGATGCGCACTTTCATAAATAATGCGCTCGTTTTCTTCAGTTGTTTTGCCGGTAGCTGATAGCGCACGAGAAACGGTAGAAATCGATAAGCCGGTGTCTTCGGCGATATCTTTAAGGGTAGTTTTCATGTAGAGGTAGTTGGTTTGTGGCTTCAGAAAATATTTTCATATACATGCAAAAATATTGCAGTAAATTACTTCAGATTCTGCAATCTTTCAATGTATTTTGTGGCTTTTTCCATATCGCCTTTGCGAATATAGAGCTGCGAGAGGTTCTGCAGCATGGCCAAATCATTCGGTTTGTTACGCTCCACTTCCAGTAAATATTGCTCTGCCGGGCCAAGCTGGTCGCCTAAAAGATAGAGTGAACCAAGAATGTTCAGATAGCGAATGTCGCGGGTTTTGGTATAGGCATCGAGCCAATAAGCTTCAGTGAGGGCGAACTGGGAGGTTGCCTGCAGGGCCACATTTCCGCCTCTTTCAATTAACGTATGGTTAAGGGGCTGCCACTTCATGAGTCCGTGATGCAGGCGGAGCCGGTCGGTTACCCCAACGGCTTCGGTTGTTTCCGGGTCGGCGAGCAGATCAAAATAGGCGCGGGATATCGGTTTTCCTTGCTGAATATTGGTGTAAACCTGGCGTCGGATCGTTTCCGGCAGAGTACTGGTGGCTTGCCGCAGCGCCTCTTCACTTCGGGATTCAAATGAGCGGGTACCGGCCGGTGCAAACGGTGGGCGGGAAAGCAGCATTTGCAACTGATAGGTGGCCAGGGCGTCATCCAGTAGATCATTTTGGTAGGGAATGTCCGGCAATTCCGGGCCGCTATTACCATTCAGAACTTCTGCGATAGCAGTCGCGTACAGCTTGCCTACATGGTGATAGGCTGCCTGCGTAAGGTGAAGGTGATCGGTAAACAGTGTGTCGAATGCTGGATTGTAGGCGCCGTTGAGTTCAAAATGGTTTTCTACATCAATAAGATGAATGTGATCGTCCTCCGAGAGGGCGCGAATTACCCCATTGATGGCCGCCGGTGCCCGAAACGGAACGGTGTCCAGTTCGCGTGCGCGGCGGAACTGGTCTGCGGCCTCTTCCAGGCGGTTGTCCTCTTTATGCTCTACGGCCGTTTCGTAAGCCAATAATGCATCCGGATGGGCACCAAGTGGCGGTTGCGAACCCAAATTACTGATCACGGTTCCAACAAAAAGCGGAATCTGCAACGTAGCTGCAAGATCGGCTGTATGGCGCATATTTTTTTCAAAGGCTTCGGCTGATGCCGCTCGAAGCGGGTCATCGGCGGCAATTTGATGCGAAGCAAACTGCTGTTCCATCAGGGTTTGGTTGGTGTCGATTCCGGTAGGTGTTGCCGGGTTTTGGGTCAGGTAAAAATGGATGGCCGAGTTGTGTAGCCAAAGTTGAAATAGTTTGAGCCGGTGCCGGTTCAGAAACCGGGATTTTCCGGCACTTCCCATGGCGCCGTACAGTTCGTTATGCCCGGCATACACCATAATGCCGTCAGGCTGCACCGCGTGCAGGTGATTGGCAAGGTCGCGGATGGTGTAACTATTAACAGCCGACATCCCGAGGTTGATTACTTCAATCTGTTTATGAGGGAAGGAGCGCTGCAGATAAAGAGAGGCCGACTCAGAAAAACTGTACCCAAACTGGTACGGAAAACCGGCTGCGGACGAGCCGCCCAACACAAAAAAGCGAAGCGTCTGCTCATCCTTTGCTTTTGGAAACGGGTGGAAAGCAACCGATGGCTGGAAACCGTTGAAATAGCGCTTGGCGTATAGTGGGTTTACGGCCTGGAGCTCGTTATTCGGCCCGGTTTCGGTAAAAAGACGCTGATGTTGTTGATAGGTATTCCCTTGGCGCAAAAATAGTTCGGCTAATAGTAAGAGAATAAACGGCAGGGTAACGGCAATGACTGCAAAAAGAGGGCTGCGGGTCTCCGCTAATTGTGTGGAGTGTTGGTTTGACATTTTACAAAGGACGGAAAAATCCTGAACATTTTCACCTTTGTGAAAATATTTTTCATCTTGGTGTTAATTTATTGCAATTTATTTCTGCTTGAAGTAGATTAAAAGCGGTACCAAACCTCAACCATGATCCATTTATATGAAAGAACGTTTACTATTCACTTCTCTTTCTGTGGGTCTGTTTTTGTTTATCTCTCTTGCTGTATCGAGTGCAACGATAGCAGATCCCCTGTCTGACGAGGTGCCTCTCGATACCGTTGAAGCCGTAGTACTCAATGAACACAATATAGTACTGAACGGCGATTTTGAAACAGGAGATCTCACCAATTGGCAGTCATTCATAGCTGATTTTGCGGGCGTTTCCGCAACGTTAGGCGTAAATGGCGGAGAAGCTAGCATCACCGGAATTTCCGGGGCCGGCGGCCAAATATGGCATGTGCAGCTAAATCAGGTTTTTACGACTGATCAGATTAACGCACTCAATGTGGGCGAGTTCTACACGATCTCTTTTGATGCCCGGTCAGATGTTGACGGGCGACAGCTTCGCATGTTTTTTGGGGAAGATGGGGGTGCCTTTGCACCTCAGCAAATCCTGGATGTTAACCTCTCAACCACGATGGAAACGTACACTGTATCGTTCCCGCTTACAGCCACCTTTGGAGCGATGAAGCTCGGCTTTGAGATGGGACTGAGCAATGCCGATGTGTACATTGACAATGTGGCACTGGAAGAGGGCGGAAACCTGATCGATAACGGTGACTTTGCCGCCGGCGATCTTACGAGCTGGGACTCCTTTAATGCCGATTTCGATGGCGTTTTTGCCGATTTTAACGTGGTAAACGAAGAGGCTCACATCACCAATATTACAGGAGCGGGTGGCCAGATATGGCATGTGCAATTAAACCAGCTTCTTACGGCCGAACAAATTGCCGAGCTGGAAGTGGGAGCTGTGTATACCGCTACATTTGATGCCCGATCCACAGAAGAAGGCCGGCAATTGCGTATGTTTTTCGGTGAAGATGGTGGAGGGTTTGCAGCCATCCATATTGAAGACGTAGAGCTTACCACCGAGATGGAGACGTACTCTGCAGTTTTTGAAGTAGGAGCAACGTTCGGTGCAATGAAACTCGGCTTCGAAATGGGTTTAAGCAATGCCGATGTATACCTCGATAATGTAGCTTTGTTGATCGGTGGCGAACTGCCCGATGACGGAGACGGAGAAGAGAATTTGCTTGATCTGCCGGTTACCTTTAACAATCCGGATATTAATTACGGCCTCACCGATTTTGGCGGTACGTTTTCAAGCATTCAGGACGATCCGTTCAATCCCAACAACAAAGTGGCACAAACAACAAAACCCCTTGGCGCTGAAACATGGGCGGGAACAACAGTGGGTGGCACCGTTGGTTTTGCGAATGCTATTCCGTTCGATGCAGACAACCAAATCATGAGCGTTCGTGTACTGTCTCCTGCGGCAGGATTGCCGATTCGCCTGAAAGTAGAAGATGCATCCGACCCAACAGTCAGCGTTGAGACAGAAGCCGTAACTTCGGTTGTCGGCGATTGGGAAACCCTGGAATTTGATTTCAGCAATGAGGCAGAGGGAACGGCCGAAATCAATTTGGGCAGTACGTACGATAAGGCGTCTATATTCTTCAATTTCGGAACCACTGGCAACGATGCCGGTGAACTGATTTTCTATTGGGATGATATGGCCTTCGGTACTCCCGATACTGACGGGGAGTCACAGCCGGCTGATGTAGCCATGGAAGAGAATTTTATCATGTTTGCCAATGGTGTACATGTGACCATTCCGCAGCTTACTACCGGAACGGTCATTACAGACCCCACTGACGACACCAACAATGTGATTCAATTTAACTTTGGCGGTTTTCAGATTGGCGGGTTCTTATGGGGATCGGCCGGTATTGACATGTCAGAGCGTGTAGCCGAGGGCAATCACCTGATCATGCGTATCTGGTCGTCGGCAGAAAACAGTGCCGATGCACGACTCATAAACGGCAACAATGCGCCTAAAGTTATTTTCCAGGATGCAAGCACAACCGATGGGTTCGCCTTCCGTGCTCAGCTCGAGCTGCCCGATGAGCTTCACAACGAGGAGTGGCACGACATTGCTATTCCGTTGCCCGAGTTCCTCACACAAGCCGAGCTTGAAGAAGCCAAAGCGAACGACGAGTTGGATGGTTTTGCGGCACTTTGGGAATATTGGGGAACATGGTCAGACGCACGCAACGTGCATGTTGACAGCCCTGAAGATCCCGACTGGCGCGAGTTTAACTGGGATCGTGTACGCTCGATCGGTATTTACTGGGATCAGGATCCTTTCCCGAACGCCCCCATATTTGTCGATAATGTAGCGATTGGGGTACCCGGCGAAGTGAACTTCGGTATAGCCTCCGATGTGCCCGCACCCCTCACCAGCGTGAACGCGATCGAAGCCGGAAACAGCAACATTGTGTCGTGGACTCCGCGTGAAGACATCGCTGCGTATAGCGTCTACTTCAGTGGCGAGCCGATTACAGATATCAATGCTGATAATGTGTTCTTCTGGAAAACCGTACCATTTACGGCGGATGCGTTTGAAGCGGAGCACCCGATCTTTTCTCCGCTGGATGCAGATCCCATCCATACCTACCACTACGCGGTGTCGGCATCCAATCTGTGGGGAATACCGAACGATGATGTGAGTCAGTCGCAAACCTCGGTAAATGCTACCGGCCTGCGCTCATCCTGGATTTTCCAACTCACACCCGAAGAGGAGAATGCCATTTTGGACCACCTCGAGGTTGGCGGTTCGTCTCTGCAAGGCTGGCCGGTAGAGGAGTTTCCACCATTCGTGCTAAATGCCGAAACCTCTGCCCATCCGCAGAAACCGGCAAGTGATGATATCCTATCCTCTGAAGTATACATGGCGTATGGCACATCAGAAGGGGAAACCATCTTCTACGTGAATGCGACTGTATATGACAACGAACTGGTGTTTAATCCCGCTATTCAGGAAACCGAACAGGTAGACTGGAACTTCTTTAAGCGCGACCACTTCCAGCTTCGATTGGGTACGTACGAAGTGGATTACGTAACCGGTCCTACCAATAACTCCTTTAGCGAAAATGATCAGTCGGATTATCTGCTGAACTTCTTCCCGGTCGTGTTTGTGGAGACCTTCGAAGGGATTACGTTTGGAGGGCTGAATGAGCCCGATGCCATCTGGGTACAGTTTGCGGGTGAGAACAACTTCCCGTTTGCATTCCCGGCCGCTTTTGATCTGGTTGAAAATGAATCGGGACAGGTGGTTGGCTACCAAATCAACTTTGCCTTTACAGCTTCCGAGCTGCTGGCGGGTAGCCCGACCGATGGCGGTAGTATGCTGGACGAACTGTTCGTGCCACCAGGAGAAAATGATTTCTTCTACATCCCGATGACGCCAAGCGTTGTGGATGACCGGGATGACAACAGAGATCGATATTGGGAGGGGTCGGCCCATCAGTTGTTTTACAGCTGGAAGCCGAACTTCGGCCCTAACTTCTTTAGTACACCGTCTGATCTTTCTGCGGTGGCCATTGCCGGGCGTGGTATTGCCACGTCTATCGATGAGAATCCGTTTGCGGAACTTCCAAATACGGTAGAGTTGCGGCAAAATTATCCGAATCCGTTCAACCCCACCACGAACATTCAGTTCAACCTGCCGCAGGCAGAAACGGTGCGGTTAACCATTTACAACACCATCGGACAGCGAATTGCAACCTTGGTGAACAATCAACAATTCGGTGCGGGGCTGCACGAAATTTCTTTCGATGCCAGCCGGCTTGCATCAGGCATGTACATCTACAGGCTTGAGGCAGGCAACCAGATTCGCACACGTAAAATGATGCTCATTAAATAAGGCAAGCAACTCATCAAACTTCAAATGGATTCCACCGATATTGTTCGGTGGAATCCATTTCCTTACAAACATCTAAGCAGTTTCGGGTATGACGTTCAGATACTATCGATGCCTGACTTTTTTACTCTTCCTACTCTTTTCAACAGACACGCTACTTGCTCAAAGTGGAGGCCGCATAACAGGTAAAGTGGTCGACGATCAGGGTGAGCCCCTTATTGGCGTTCAAGTTTTTTTAGCTGAAATATCACGCGGTACGGTTACCGCAATTGATGGCTTTTACAGTATTATTGATGTGCCTGCGGGTACCTATTCGATTACATATAAATTTGTTGGATTTGCAGATGTCCGTATCGACAATGCAGAAGTAATTACCGGACGAACCACCAATCTCGATGTCATAATGCGGGAAATGGTTATTGAGGGAGAAGAAATTGTAATTACGGCCGAACGGCCCATTGTACAGAAAGATCGTACTACCACCACAGCGTTTGTAAGCGCGGAACAGATAGAGGCGCTTCCTGTACGCTCGGTGGATGAAGTGTTGAACCTGCAGGCCGGTGTGGTTGAGGGGCACTTTCGCGGCGGCCGTCTCAACGAGGTCTCCTATGTGGTGAATGGCGTACCCATCAACAACCCGATTAACAACCGGCCCGCTTTTGAAGTGGAAGCCAACATGGTATCCAACCTGGAGGTTATTACCGGAGTGTTTAATGCCGAATTTGGGCAGGCCACCTCGGGTGTGGTAAACATTACCACCAAACGAGCGCCCCGGCAGTGGTCGTTTAATATCCAAACCGATGTATCGGCTATTGCCAGTACGCGCAAACTGGAGTTTGTAAACCGAACCACCGGGCCCGGCGATGCGCTCTCCATCAATGATTTTACCTCGGAGCGAATATCGGCCATGGATGCGGCCGATTTTCCCAGCAGGGCAGAGATCTCCATAAATACCGGCGGCCCCATCATCGAAGACCGGCTCGGGTTTAATGTCTCGGCGCGTTACATAGACGATAAAGGCCGGTTTCTTGGCCGCGATCTCTTCAGGCCAAGCGATTTCTCCGGCAACCGCGAATTTCTGCAGAGCACCATCGTCAACAATCCCCGAGACCCCGATGCCTGGGTAATACAATCTACCGGCAGCGGCGATTTTGTGTCGATGAGCCAAAGTGAGCGGTTTTCCGTGAACCCATCTCTTGTCTGGACAGCGACGGATAAGTTGACGCTCGACTACAATCTGTTTTTCCAAACCTCCCGATTCAGAAATTTCGATCATTTTCGCCAGTATGTGCCGGAAGGCAGAAACTGGAACTACCCCGATAATGCCACGCATATTCTGAGTGCCCGCTACTTTTTTAACCCCAATACGTTCATGAACTTGTCGTACAGCTATCAGGTAGACCGGTTCGAAAGCCGGCTGTTTGGCCCGCCGGTAGATGATACCTTTTTTGACGAGCGCATTGTGCCGGAAGATTTCAGCCAGCAAACCGGTGCGTTTTCGTTGGCCATTGGCGGGAACGATATCTTTTATGCCCGCAACCGGGCGCGTATCCATCGTATCATCGGCAGTGTGACCAGCCAGGTGAACCGGCGCCATCAGGTAAAAACCGGTTTCCAGGTTAGCCTGCAAGACATTAACGACACCACCATCGGTATTGATGTACTTAGCCAGAACAACTTTCAGCCGATACGTACCCAGCAGGCGTGGCGCAACCAGTTTATCGACATTAATCCGATGGAGCTATCTGCCTATATCCAGGATAAGATTGAACTCGATTTTTTGATTATCAACGCCGGGCTTCGGTTCGACTATTTCGATCCTGATTTTGAAATTCCGATCGACTGGGCACAGGCCAATCTCGAGATGATTCCCGATCCGAATAATCCGGGTGGGATGATTCGAAACCGTCGAAGTACCGACATCAAAACCCAGCTGAGTCCGCGTCTTGGTGTGGCCTTTCCGTTTTCTGATCGCAGTGTGATTCGCTTCTCCTACGGCCGGTTTTTTCAGGTGCCCGATTATGCACAGCTTTATCAAAACCCGAATTTTACCATCAATCCGCTGGCCGATGTAACCCGGTTTGGCAATCCGAATGTAGACCCGCAAAGTACCTCTACGTTTGAGGTGGGCTATCAGCAAGGAATAACCGACGCGCTGGGGCTGGAGCTAACACTCTATACCCGCGATATCCGGAACCTTCTGGCCGATGAAATTGAGCGGGATGTAGCTTCCACCAACTTCTCTGTACGGTTTGTAAACCGCGAATTCGGTACGGTACGCGGTATTAGTCTTTCGCTGTTTCAGCGAATGGTACGCAACATCGCATGGACGGTAGATTATACGCTGCAATTTGCTGACGGAAGCTTTGCGCTGACCGGCGACCTGTTTGAGCGAACCGAGAGCGGATTGGAGGAAACGCTGACTCTGGCCCGGCTCGATTGGGACCGCCGCCACGTGCTAAACAACACATTTACCTGGCGGACAAACGAGTTCTTAACCACTACATTTATTAACACATTCACTACCGGCCGCCCATTTACAACCGAGGTAAACAACATTCGATCGTTTATCAGGAACAATGAAGATCGCCCGCCGGGCTTCAACACCGATGTGCGGATGTTTTATACCCCGTTTCCCAACCAGTGGGATATCAGCGTGTTTTTTCAGGTGGATAACCTGTTCGATATCCAAACAGAAAATGTGGTGTATGCCGATACAGGATCCGCCTTTCTTACCCGTGAGCTGATTGCCGCACGCAGGCTCGATGTAGCCGGAGTAAATACCCCGGAAGATTTTTTTATCCGACAGGATTTTTTCAATGCACCAAGAATTGTAAGCATAGGTGTTAAAGTAACATTATGATGGTTCGAAGCTTAATTCTCTTTTTTACGGCCGTATTACTGATGGTAATTACCCTGCTGCCACCCGAATCGGTGAAGGCGCAGCAACAAAACCAGGTAGAGCAGTGGATGGTAGATTTACGTGGCTCAGGTGCCTGGCTGGCGCGTGGTATTTTGGATGGGAACCTGATTGAAACCAATTTTCGGAATCACGGCGAGTTTTCGCGGTTTGATGATCGCCCGTTTGGCGTATGGCCGCGGGGATCGGGTAATCGCCATATTGACGGTATCGGCTTCTACATTAGTGGCCGTGTTACAGGTGAGCGGCTGAAATGGCCGGAACTGTTTCCCGAAGCGGTTGCCGACACGATTCTGAGTCCCGCTGCGCACAACTTCCGTCCCGATGCAGGAGGTGTAAAGGCACCGCTCGATCAAATCTGGGGCTGGCTGCCAAAACCAAACTTCCATAACGAGCGGCGGATAGACCCGATTACCGGCCAACGAAGCCCAACGCCGGCTCGTAGCAACGACCCCTCTTCGTGGCCCGATTTGTGGCCCGATAAGCTCACCAATCCCGATGATCCGGGATGGCCGGGATCGTGGAACGGGTTTTTCGGCAAGGGAATTACACAGGCCGATTTGGAGTCGTACTACGTGATTGACGACTATGGTGATAAAGAGTACATCATCGATCCCGAAACCGGAGAGCTGTTCAGCCCATTTGGCGTCTTTTATCCCAATTCGCAGGATTCCACCATGGGCGGAATGGGACTCACCGTCTC
>JBLRWS010000011.1:16074-47255 GCA_047921075.1 Balneolaceae bacterium
GACAATACCGGACGAATCTTTCCTCTCGGGTATGTGGGCTTTGCGTTTTTGGAGAGTCCGGGCAACCCGTTTGATGGTATCGATAACGATGAAGATGGCATTACCGACGAGCGGCGCGATTCCGGCCCCGGTATGCTCATCGAAGGCCAGGAGAACATCCGCGCATTTGTAGAGGCCAATTATAACATGGCTCTATTCGAGGCCGAAACCAATGTAGAAGACGGGCTGCGCGGTTTTGGCCCGCTCGAAGAGCGCCCAGCCTACATCGATGGGCGTTGGTGGACCGGCGATGAAAATCTGGATTGGGTCGGTTTTGAGGATCTGAACGAAAACGGAGTATGGGACGAAGGTGAACCGCTTCGGGATGATTTGGGACGGGACGGCCTTGGCCCCTTCGACTTTGGTTATGAAGCCCCGGACGACGGTGAGGCGGACGGTATACCAACTCCCGGAGAGCCCAACTTTGACCAAACCGATATTCGTGAATCTGACATGATCGGCCTTCGCGGGTTCGATATCGACGACCGGCGCGTCTATCAAAATGGCGATAACCTGCGCAACGACACCTGGCTATGGAACCGGCTCAGCGAGAGCGAATTTGCACTGGGAACCCGCCCCGATGCATTTGAAGTGTTTGATATCGAGCCGTACCTGCTGTTTATGTCCGGGCCGGTTCAACTGCCTCCCGGCCGCACCGACTTTTTCTCACTCGGATGGCTGTTTGGTGATAACCGGGCAAACTTCTTCCGCAATCGTGAAACGGTGCAGAATATTTACAATGCCAACTATCGATTTGCACAGCCTCCAATACCGCCTACATTAACCGCAATTGCGGGAGACGGACGCGTGGTATTGGCATGGGATACCGTATCGGTAGCGAGCTTCGACCGTTTCTCTCAGGAGTTCGACTTTGAGGGATATCGCGTATACAAAGGCACCGACCCGCTTCTATCTGATGCGCGTGTCATTACCGATATCGACGGGTCGCCCACATTTTTCAAGCCACTGGCACAGTTCGACCTGATCAACGAATTCGCAGGACCCGTGCCGGTACTGAACAATACTGCAAGCTACGATCTGGGAAGCAACACCGGCCTGCAGTTCTTTTATATTGATGAAGATGTGCGCAACGGGGTTCGATATTACTACGCCGTTGTGGCGTACGATCGCGGGGTGTGGACCGATGATGGGCGGTTGGAAGTCGATCCGCAGGAAAACACCTTCAACTTCTCGGTAGATGCTTTCGGTAACTTGCGAAGTGTGTCGGGTAATGCTGCTCTGATAATTCCCAAGCAGCGCTCCTCCGGATTTGTGGCGGGTGGTGCGAACGAAGATCTGAGCGGGGTAACCTCCGGGTTTGGAACCGGCCGGGTAGAAGTAGAAGTGGTGGATGAGGATCAGGCCGACTTCAACTCTGCCTATACCATTGAATTTGAATCGGAAATTCTAAATCCCTCCGAGTATGTAACCCGGCGGTACACCGTAACCAAACAATCCACAGGAGAAGAGTTAATTACCCGCCCGATGGAGGACGCCTCTCCGCTGATTGATGGATTTCTGGTTGATTTTTTCAACGATGAGATCATCGAGTTTGATCTGGATCGCTCCGGTTATGTGGCCAATCTCGGTACCGATAACGAGCAATTTAGCCTGAACCCCAACAGCCTGGATGGACTGCAAACCAACTGGATTGCCTCCGTAGAGCTGGACGAATCCACCCTGTCGGAGCCGGTGCCGGCTGATTTTGAACTTCGTTTCTCTAACGAAAACGTGTACCTGCCGCCGCGCTTTCAGGCTGTTAACTTCCTTCGCGACTCGCTGAATGTGATCGGCGTCAATATCGATACCGACGAAATGACCGAGCTATTGATTGTAGATCGCAACGACAACGGCATGTTCGATGTAGATGATGAACTGCTGATTGTAGAACGCGACGTGGTATTTCGCTCGCGATGGAGAGTCAGTTTTCAGCTTCCGCCCGGCCAGGAGAGTCGTCCCCCGGGCGATGGCGAGGTGCTTCGCATCTCCAACAAAAAGCCGTTTGCAACCGGCGACCGGTTCACATTTACACTACGCGAATCAGCTATTGATCAAGACAAAGCGAAGCAAGATCTGGATCGCGTGGCGGTGGTGCCAAATCCGTATATCGCAGCCAGCGAATTCGAAATACGTACCTCGTCGGTAGGGCGTAGCCAGCGTCAGATTGCCTTTATCAATCTGCCGGCAAAATGCACCATTCGCATCTACAACGTTCGGGGTGAACTGGTTAATACCATCGAACGCGATACCACCATCGACGATGGCCTGGAGTATTGGGACCTGCGTACCAGAGACCGGCAGGATGTTGCCTACGGTGTCTACGTTTATCACGTGGAAGCACCGGGCATCGGTACCACCACCGGGAAATTTGCACTTATTAAATAGGCCGTATCGATGAACACATTCCTCTCACATTGTAAGTATACAGCCGTATTTGTACTCCTTGCACTATGTGCGCAAGATCTGTACGGGCAAAGTAAAGTAGGCACCACAGCGGCGCCATTTCTCACCCTGGGCACCGGTGC
Organism: Balneolaceae bacterium; assembly: GCA_047921075.1. Lineage (GTDB taxonomy): Bacteria > Bacteroidota > Rhodothermia > Balneolales > Balneolaceae > JBLRWS01. The sequence goes on from JBLRWS010000011.1 coordinate 18,639, forward strand.
CCGCGCCACCGGATTGGGCCATGCCTATACCGCCATCGCCACCGGTCCGGATGCCATATTCTGGAATCCGGCGGGCATGTCCATACAAGACACCCCCGATGCGCAACTCGGCGGACTCATGTTTACCAACAAGCAGTGGTTTGCCGGAATCACCTACAACGCGCTCGGCTTTACGCTGCCCATCAGCAAGCGAAATCAGGTAATCGGAGCGCACATCATCTATATGGATTACGGCAACATGGACATCCGAACGGTAGATCAACCCGAGGGTACCGGACTCACTTTTTCGGCATACGACCTGTCGGTGGGGGTAAGCTTTTCGTCTCCGTTGTCGGAGGTATTTTACGTTGGCGGCTCCACCAAATTTGTGCAACAGGGCATTTTTGATATGAACGCCTCTACCGTAGCCGTAGATATCGGCTTTACGCTGATTGCGCCATTTTTAAACGGGTTTCGAATGGGTGCCTCGCTCACCAACTTTGGAGGTAAAATGAGAATGGACGGCATCAACGCACAGTTTGTAACCGATCCCTTTCCCAACAACTCCGGCTCAAATGATAACGTCACCTCACGCTTCACAATGGACGAATGGAACATACCCGTGCAGTTCAAATTTGGGGTGATGTGGCCTGTGGTGAAACAGGAATTTCTGGAGTGGCAGGTGATGGGCGAGTCGCACCAGACCAACGATCAGCATCTGAATGCCGATTTTGGATCGCAGTTGCTGCTGCGCACCCGTACGGCCGAACTGGCTCTGCGCGTAGGCTACAAAGACTTCCCGCTCGATTCCGACTTTAATCTGGACGATGTTGATAGCCACTGGACATTTGGCGCAGGGATAGCTACCAATGTGCGCGCTATGCGCTTTGGTGTGGATTTTGCCTATGTTCCATTCGATAACCTCGGCGACGTGTCCATGCTCGATTTTCGAATCTATTTTTAAACCACTTCCCCATGCGCTTTATCTCTTCCTTTGCCATCTCGATGACGATTCTGTTGTTGGTGGCAAACTGTTCCTCAACGGCCGATCACGATTATGAGTTTAATCCGGGCCAGGTGGTTGCCTGGGTGGGTGACGAACCGATTTATAATGAATTTTTTGAAGAAACCTACGCCAACTTTTTAGCCCGGACCGGCATGCCCGACTCCCGCGCGCAGCGGTATGCACACCTGCACACGTTGATGGATATGGTGCTGATGGCCAACGCCGCCGAACAAGAAGGGCTAAAAGATGACGAATATGAACGATATATGCGCATCACCCGGCAGCGAAGTCTGCGTAACCGCTTTCTGAAATATGAGTTTCTCGACTCGCTCGACAATGTGAACGAAGATCAGGTTCGCATCGCCTACTACAACGACCAGCAGAAGATGTATGTGAGCCAGCTCTATTTTACCGATGAGAGCAGGGCACACGCCTACTACGAACGGCTGGAAAGCGGGGAGCCCTTTGTGCAACTGGCCAATGAACTGTATGGACTGGAATCGTTCGATCCACAGGCCGGGTATCTGGGTGAAATAAGCTATTTCGGAGTGGATGATGTGTTTGCCGAAACTGCATTTTCTTTAAAAGCGGGAGAGCACTCCAAACCGGTGCGCACCCGTCAGGGATGGGTTATTATTCGGGCCGAAAACTGGAACATCAACCCGATCGTAACCGAAACCGAATACAGCGCCCGCCGCGACAAGTACGAGTTCTTTGCCTTCCAGCGGGTGTATAATATCGAAGCGGATAAATGGATCCGCGACTATATGCAAGGGCTGAACCCCGAGCCCATTCTCGACAATGCAGAACAGCTGCACTACGCCATCCAGTCGGCCATGGTTCGCCCCGAACTGCTCGATGCCCGGCGTCACCCCATCGAGCAGGCCAATATGTCGCGGCTGGATGACCTGGACCCGATGATGCCGCTGGTAACCTATACGTTAGATGGTGAGCTTCAGGCGTTTCGATTGCATCACTATCTCGATTGGATCGAACACCTGCCCTATGAAGAGGTGGTAAACCGCCTTGTGCCCTCTCTTGGCCGTGCACTGATGTGGCAGGTATTTGCCGATCAGGCGGTGGCGAAAGGATATCAAAACGACCCGTTTATCGATTTTAATGCGCACTACTCCTCCATTCTTCATTTGGCCGGCCGTTATGAAGATTCGCTGGCAGCACGGCCCCATCCGGAGTTTGAAGAAGAGGATTTGCAGGCAGCGTTCGAACAGTTTGGGATGGGCACCATGACGAGTGCGAAAGCTTCATTTTGGATCAAAAAAGTGGAAGATTTCCAGATAGGGCGTGAGCTGAAAAATCAAATTGAAGAAGACCCGGAGGCTCTGGCCGGAATTGCCGGTGTGGAGTATTACACCATGGCCGATATTTATGAAGTCTATCCAACAGTAGCTACACACTTGCGCCGCACACTTAAAAACCAACCGTTTGTGGTGGGCACCCAAGAGGGATGGTACCTGTTCGAGGTGCAAGACCGTGAGATTGAGTTTCATACGCTGGATGACCGCCGGGATGCGGTAAAAGAGCGGCTCTCTCCGCACTACAACAAATACCTTTTCCTCAGAGAACACCGCAACCGGGTAGTTGCCGAGGTCGATACCACTGTATTCGAATCGCTGATGCCGTTTCGATCCCGGATGTAGCAGCTGCAGTTAGTGCTGGCTGTCTACTGAATATTGTAATAAATGACCTCTCCCGGCCCAACGGGCATGCCGATCCCAAAGATGAGCAGGTAGAACAGAATGATCCACCCGATCAGGAAAAAGATGCTGTACGGAAGCATCATGGCGATGATGGTTCCAATACCAAGATCTTTATCGTACTTGTTGGCAAAGGCGAGTATCAGCCCAAAGTAGCTCATCATCGGGGTGATGATGTTGGTGACGGAATCGCCGATACGATAGGCGGCCTGAATCACTTCCGGCGAGTAGCCAATCAGCATCAGCATCGGCACAAAAATGGGAGCGGTAACGGCCCATTGAGCTGATGCGGAGCCAAGCATCAGGTTTACCGAGCCCGATACCAATATAAATCCGATAAAGATGATCGGTCCGGTAGCTCCGATATTCTGCAAAAACTCAGCGCCTTTTACAGCAAATATCTGCCCCAGGTTGCTCCATCCGAAGTACGCTACAAACTGTGCCGCAAAGAACACAATCACGATATAGAGGCCCAGGGTCGACATCGCCTTCGACATCCCCTCAATCACATCGCGGTCGTCTTTCATGGTGCCCACCACGCGGCCGTACACAAACCCGGGAATCAGAAAGCAGATAAAAATAAATGTAACAATGCCGCTCAGGAAGGGAGAGTTTTTCCAGTCGCCCGTCTCGGGATTTCGGAGAACGCCATTTTCCGGCACAATGGTTAACGCAAGTACACCAAACATGATAACCACAGAAATTCCGGTCCATTTCAGGGCGTTTAGCTCGTTATCTGTCAGCGGGTCCATCGACACTTCATCAGACAGATCTTCCATGGCCATACTCTCGTCGTAAGCGCCCAGTTTAGGCTCTACAATGCGGAGTGTAACAAACGAACCGAGAGCTGTAATCAGAAAGGTGCTCACAAACATAAAGTAATAGTTGGCGGTGGCCACCACCTCGTAATCAGGATCGATGATTTGAGCCGCTTCCTGCGTGAGCCCGGCCAGCAGCGGGTCGATGGTACCGATAAGTAAATTGGCACTGTAACCGCCCGACACACAGGCAAAGGCACAGGCAAGACCGGCCAGAGGGTGGCGGCCCATGGAGTGAAATATGACAGCTGCAAGCGGTACGAGAACCACGTACCCCATTTCGGACGCCGTGTTGGACACGACCGCCGCAAAGCAGATCGCAATCGTAACCAGGTTTTTGGGAGTAAGAATAAAATTTATGATTCGCCTTGGGATAGCAAGGAGGCCGCTGCCGGCCGCTTCCGACGGTTTAAACGAAGCCGCTTTCAGGACAATACCCCGAATACAGGCACTGATGAGTCCTGAGTGTTCCGCAACGCCAACACCCAATAGCGCAACAAGCACCACACCCAGCGGGGCAAAACTGGTAAAGTTGCTAACCATATTCTGCACAATCATGCGAAGTCCTTCGGCATTCAGCAGGCTAATCGGGCGGATAATGCCATCGGGCGAACGGCCGGAAGAGCCTTCGGGCCGGGGATCGGCGGCGCTCCAGTCCAGCCACTCCGCTACTCCACTAAGTACCACCACACCGGCAGCGAACAGTGCAAACAGTGTAACGGGATGAGGCAGCAGGTTGCCCAGCCACTCCACAAAATTCAAAAATCGGGTAAATAGCGTCTTTTGGCCCGGCTCAGAAGGGGGTACGTTCGGGTCCTTTACTTTGGGATTTTCACTCATAAAAAGAACATTTCAGCATGAACAATCGGGTTGCTTGCGGGTGGAGTTACGCGGTGTTTGTTTCGGGCGGCATCACGGTGCGTTTGAACAGAGTACCGACAAGGGCCGCGGCTGCCGTGATGGCTCCGCCAATCAAAAACGTGATCAACAGAATCACTAACGGAGAACCAGCGCCCATCATATCTGCAATTCGGCCACTTAAGATGCCTTGATTTGCGATGTGAATGTAGAGAGCTTGTACCAGCCAGGCACTGCCACCGGCCAAAAATCCGATCCAAAAACTGCGTGAGGGGGAATTAAACTGCCACGCAGCTATAAGCAGAACCGGCAGGGCGATGGCCCACCAGGGCAAAAAAAGATGCACCAGCCAAACGGTAAAAAAAAGAGTCAGAAATCCACGCATCAGGCAATCAATTTGTTCGCAGAATGATAGTAGTTTAAGGGCATATTCCGAAACATGATTTTTTCAATGGAATATGCGAAGGCCGGGCTGCATGTAGAGATCCCGTTGGCGTGGGGAAAGTCATTTCATTTTTATAAACAATTGGATTGACATCCACGATTTTTACGTTGCTTTATTATATTGTTACCACACAAGTGAACCGAAAAAATCGCACTCATGGCACTGCACGTACAATCAACATCACAAGAGACAATGGACGCCGACCGGCGGCGCTCGGCATTAACGAAAGCCTACAAAGCAGTTCGGGCGTTTACGTTGGAGCTAACCACACCCCTCAAAACCGAAGATTTTACCATACAGGTGGTTGAGCACGCCAGTCCGGCGAAATGGCACCTCGCTCACACCAGCTGGTTTTTTGAAGCCTTCTTTTTAGAAAAGGCGATGGACGGGTACGAAACCAAACACCCCGATTACAGTTACCTGTTCAATTCGTACTACCTGCAAACCGGCGAGCCGCACTGCCGAAATAAACGCGGAAATCTTTCGCGGCCCACGGTTGATGAAGTGTTGGAGTACCGCGAATATGTGGATGAACATGTGCTCGACTTTATCGAAACGTGCAGCGAAGAGGAGCTCGGGGAGTGGGAGTCGGTGCTCGAGATCGGGCTTCATCATGAGCAGCAACATCAGGAGCTGCTGCTTACCGATCTGAAATATATGTTTGGCAAGAATCCGTTGTATCCCATCTATAAAGAGCGCACACGTGCCGCCTCTTCCAAACCGGAGCCCTTGCAGTGGTTCGCATTTAAGGAGGGCGTGTACGAAACCGGCCACCCCGGCGGTTCGTTTGGCTACGACAATGAATTTCCGCGGCACAAGAACTACATCCACGATTTTGAGTTGGCCGACCGGCTGATTACCAACGGCGAGTACATGGCGTTTATGAATGACGGCGGCTACAGCAATCCGAAGTTTTGGCTGGACGAGGGGTATGCACATATCGTAGAAAATAGTTGGGATGCGCCGCTATATTGGATTCATAAAGAGGACGGCTGGTACCATTTTACGCTGAACGGATTGGAAAAGGTAGATCAGCACGAGCCGGTTACGCACCTAAGTTATTTTGAGGCAGACGCCTATGCGCGATGGGCCGGCTGCCGGCTGCCAACCGAATTTGAGTGGGAGCTGGCAGCGGAAGGGCTGGAGATTGACGGTTCTTTTGTAGATACTCAAAACCTGCATCCCGTAGCGCATGGCCGGGGCAATGACGGACTGAAACAGATGTTTGGCGAGGTTTGGCAGTGGACCAAAAGTTCGTATGCGGCCTACCCCGGCTACCAAACGTTTCCCGGTAAGCTGGGCGAATACAACGGTAAATTTATGTGCAACCAATACGTATTGCGGGGTGGTTCGTGTGCCACATCGAAATCTCACTTTCGAAAAACCTACCGCAACTTTTTTCATGCAAAATTCAGATGGCAGTTTACCGGAATCCGGCTGGCTCGCTAAAAAACCTATTAAAAGATACAATTTATGAAACGGGAGACTATGCTCGACACCCAGAGCAGCCTGTATAAAGATGCTGTTGAAGGACTGCGAAAGACCCAAAAAGAGCTAAAAAGTAAATACTTCTACGACGAAACGGGGTCCGAACTGTTTGAACAGATTTGCGAACTGGAGGAATACTACCCGACCGATTGCGAAATTGAAATCATGCAGGAAAATGTAGCGGAGATGAGCCGGCTCATCGGGCCGCGCGTACAGCTGGTTGAACTTGGCAGCGGAAGCAGCCTTAAGACCCGGCTCCTGCTCGATGTGCTGGAGGATGTAGCCTCCTATGTGCCGGTCGATATTTCGGGTGATTTTCTGCAATCCATCGCTCAAAAACTGAACGAGGAGTACACCGATTTGCCCATCCATCCGGTGGCGGCCGATTACACGATGCCGTTCCATATTCCCGATATTGAGGAGCGCAACCGGCGTGTGGTTTACTACCCGGGATCTACCATTGGCAACTTTACCCGCGAAAATGCCCGCACGTTTCTGGCCGATGTAGCCGGGATGCTGGCGCCCGGCGATGGGCTCCTGATTGGCGTGGATATGAAAAAAGATACGGATGTGTTGGAGCTGGCATACGACGACCCAAAAGGTGTAACCGCGGCATTTAACAAAAATGTGCTGCAACGGCTCAATCATGAACTGGATGCCAATTTCGATCTGAATCAGTTTGAACACGATGCGTTTTATAATATCGAAGAGGGGCGTATCGAAATGCACCTGCGCAGCCTGGCGGATCAAACCGTAACGATCGGCTCCGAATCATTTTCGTTTAGGGAGGGGGAGACGATCCACACCGAAAATTCTCACAAATACAATATCGGGGAGTTTGAGGAGCTGGCCTCAGATCATTTCAATCGCCTGAAAAGCTGGACCGATTCACGATCCTATTTCAGCGTACACTACTTTGTGCGGACATAAAAAAAGAGCGGCGATTGAATCGCCGCTCCCGCATAGCTAATAAAAGAATAGGGGCAGAATCAGGGCCATAGTGAACGCTGATTCCCATGTTCAGGAACACCGCCATTATCTTTGAGCATCTTTGCTGTGTGGAGCAGATTCCACGTCATAAACGTTGTGTTTCGATTGGTAAAATCATTCGAAGGGCCGCTTGAACCCTCATCGGCGTATGATGGGCCGGGTCCCGCTTCGCCAATCCAGCCCGCATCAGCCTGTGGCGGGATCGTGTAACCGATATGCTGCAATCCGTACAAAATACCCATCGAGCAGTGCTTGATCCCGTCTTCATTACCGGTTATCAAACATCCGCCCACGCGGCCGTAATACGCATATTGCCCCGCCTTATTTTGGATGCCGGAATAACTGTACAAGCGCTCAATAACCATGGTTGCAACCGACGATTTTTCACCCAGCCAGATGGGACTTCCAATGATGAGAATTTCAGCATCCATGATTTTTTTCTGGATATCGGGCCATTCATCTTTATCCCATCCATGCTCTGTCATGTCGGGATAAACGCCCAGTGCAATATCGTAATCAACGGGCCGCAGGATTTCCGTTTCTACACCAACCGCTTCAAAAATTTGTTGAGAGAGGTGCATCAACTGCTCGGTGTGCGACAACTCCGGTGATTTTTTTAAGGTGCAGTTCAGAAACAGTGCCTTCATCCCCGAAAAATCGCTCTTATTCTCTTTGATCCACTTCTTTTGAATATCGTTTAATTCGTGTTTCATTGTCAGGTTTTATGTGTTCAGGTTAATCGTAGTAAGGTGTAAAAAATAAGGGATTATGTACAGCGGTTTTAAAAATCGTATTTAAAATGTGACAGGTTTTGTATCACCCGAGCCCGTTTTAAGGCGGGGTGGTTTTACTTGTTGTGATGAACGGATGTACGTGAAAATTTTTTATACTGATGAACGACAATCATCACCAAAATTGAGAAATCATGTCTATAAAAAAAGCCAACGCCAGATGGGAAGGAGATTTAAAAAACGGAACCGGATCGGTAAAAACAGAGAGCGGTATTCTGGATGCTGCATACACCTTTGCCTCTCGATTTGAAGATGGAAAAGGAACCAACCCCGAAGAACTGATTGCGGCCGCCCATGCCGGCTGCTATTCGATGGCGCTCTCCAACGAGCTGGCCAGCGCCGGCCACGATACGCGTTCCGTTGAGACAAAAGCAGAGGTGAAACTGGAAACGAAAGATAGCGGCCCCGAAATTACCACCATTCGCCTGATATCGAAGGCGCACGTACCGGGAATAGATCACGATACCTTTATGGAGATTGCCAACGGCGCTAAAGAGGGATGCCCGATATCGAAAGTTCTGGCCGGAGCCGAGATCTCACTCGATATTGAACTGAACTCAAAAGAGTAAACCGGCCCTGTCAGACGGTGGCGGAGTACGAAGCCGCTGCCCGTTTTGAGTGGAGGGAGGCATCAAATGCCATGGCGATGTTCCGCAGAAAATAACGTCCTGTTTCGGTCGCGGAGAGCCCGTCGCCCGATAGCTCGACAAGCCCATCTTCTTGAAGTGGGGTTAGTGCCATCAGCTCATCGTTAAAATAGCTGCGAAAGGATGAGCCGTCGGGCGTAGAGATCGCATCAAACGACACCGTTTGGCTGCACATAATTTGCATGATGATATCGCGGCGAACCCGGTCATCATCGCTCAGGGTCAGTTGTTTGGCCACAGGCAATGAACCGGAATCGAGATGGTCGTAGTACTGTTGCAGATCTTTATGATTTTGAAGCATATACCGATCGTGCTGCGAGATGCCCGACATACCAAGAGCGATGGTTTCGAGCCCGGACTGTGTGGTGTATCCCATAAAATTGCGATGCATGGTTCCGTTTTCCATGGCAACCGTAAGCGGATCATCATCCAGGGCAAAATGGTCCATGCCAATAAACCGATAGCCGTGTTTGGGCAGCGTATCCACGGCCATCAGCAGCAAGTCCAGTTTTTTTGATCCGGTTGGCATATCGGCTTCATTCAATAAGCGCTGCGCCGGCATCACGCCGGGAAGATGCGCATAGCTGTAGACCGCGAAACGGCCCGGTTTCAAAGAGATCGCATCTGCCAGTGTTTTTGAAAAAGTGTCGGGTGTTTGGAGCGGCAGCCCATAGATCAAATCAAAATTGATCTCATCAATGCCGGCTTTCCGTAACTGTTCGGTTACCCTAACAGTCTGCTCAAAAGGTTGAATACGGTGAATCGCTTCCTGAACCTCCGGATTGGTGTCTTGCACGCCCAGCGAGGCCCGGTTACACCCAACATCGGCCAATGCCAAAACATGGTCGGCGGTGCATGTTCGGGGATCAATCTCTGCCGAGCATTCGGCTCCAGGGGCAATATTCAGGTGCGTGTGTAGGATGGAAAAGAGACGCCGCAGCTGCGGTGGAGAGAGAAATGTAGGTGTTCCGCCGCCAAGGTGGATCTGATGTACCGAATGGTTTCGGTGCAGATAGTTTGACGTGAGTGCGATCTCTTTTTCGAGATAATCCAGGTAATGATCACCGCGATCCTGATCCTTTGTGATTACTTTGGTGCAACCACAATACCAGCAGAGAGAGAAACAGAAGGGGATGTGAATGTAGAGTGAATACGCTCCCGGCGATTCGTATCGCAAGGCCAGCAGTTCATTCGCATCCGATGGGTGCTCTACCTCTTGCAGGTGCAGCGCCGTTGGGTAGGAGGTGTAACGCGGCCCGGCTACATTGTAGGTGCGTGCCAATTGAGCAAGTTGGTCGGTGTTCATCAGTACAGAAGCTTTTCGAAGCCTCCCTCATTGGTCAGGCGGAGATTCTCTTTTTTGCCCCGTTCTACCAGTTGAGTAAGGGAGGACGACTCGAGCATATGGCGAATAGAATCGCGGGTGTCGGCCCATTTGTCGTGCAACGGGCATGGATTTTGTTGGCCGCATCCGGGCAAACCAAGGGCACACTCAGTGAGTAACTTCGATCCGTCAATAGCCAAAACGACATCCATCAGGGTAATGTCGTCGGGAGATTTTCGAAGACGCACACCGCCATTGGGCCCTTTGTAGGAGTCGAGCAGGCCGGCGGCTGTTAGCTGCTGAAGAATTTTGGTAAGAAAATGGTGCGAAATTTCGAGCTTCTCACTCATCATTTTGATGGGTATGTACGACTCATTGGCTTTGATGGCAAGATAGATCGACGCCCGAAGGCCGTAAACACAAGATTTTGATAAGAGCATAAAATAATCTATTAAGAGAGTCCTTTATCTTAAAATAAGAAAAAAGTAGTTGTCTGCACAGCAAATTTTAAAAATAAGGCAGGTTAAAAACGGATTCGAAAGCCAAGCCCGGTAAAGTTGGTTAGCTCCAGCTGCAGATTTGGGTGGAAGCGGTAACCCATAATCAGGTGGTTGTTGCGGGCGGTGGTAACGGATGCTTCGGCCAGCCAGTTTCGGTATCGCAGTTCGTAGCGGAGCATAAACATGCCAATGGTGTCTTTTTTGGTAAAATCGACACCGCCACCCAGCCAAAGGCGGGCGATGTAGGATCGGAAGATGTCGTACTCTCCCCAAACGCGATCAAAATCGAAGTCTGAAAAATCGCCGTAGCTGAAGTCGGCACCCAGGCGAAACCGGTAGGCGGGCGAGAGCGCCACAGTGGTGCGGGCCTTTTCTCTACGCGGGTCGTATAAACCGGAGAGGTACGAGACGTCGCGGCGGGGCGTCTGTCCAAATGTGAAATCCTGCAGTTCATTAAAGAGTTCCTGTAACCAGAGGGTTTCAAAAGAACCGACATACTGCACATCGGGCCCATAAACCATGACAGGCACTTTGAGCTCTTCGGCGGTAAACCCGCCATGATTCCCCATTTTACTGTACCCGCTGCGCGCATATTTGGTGTCGTTGAAGGAGGTAACGATATGGCCGGCGCGTTCATTTAAAAGAAAGGAGAAAATGGTGACCGGTGCGGCCGGGTATTCGGTATCGATGGTTTTTAGCAGCCATTCATCCGCAGAAAGCCAGCCACCGTCGTACGATATGGCATCGAACCCAAGGGGGTCCTGGTCTCCATCAAACTGATAGCGGAGCAACCCATCTCTGTAGTGGAACTCAATTGTGCCGTGTTCATGAAACCCTTTGGCGCGCGTACTGTCGATTAGGACAAATGCAAAATCGAGGGGGGTAAGCTCCACAAGCTGGCGTGCGATAGCCTCTTTTTTTTCGGGATGATGGAGGTATACGGAGGGATAGGAGAAAAAATCAATCTCATCGGCTATCGAGTCGATCAAAATCTCTTCTTTATCAATTCCATCCCCAAATACCATCCCGTGGTCGGAATAAATCACCACGTTCACATCACGGTCCAGTTGTTCCAAAAGCCGGCCCAGGCGGCGGTCGAATGATTTCAGTGCTTTCAGGTACTCCTCTTCTCCCCGAAAATGGCCGAACGTATCGACCAGATACCAGTAATATTCGATAATCGGGTAGGTATCGAAAAGATCTGTGGTATTCATCAGCGCAATGTGATTCATCCAGCCGGCAAACGGCAGCCCATAGAGCAGGGTAGATCTGGCCGGCCGCATCTTAGAACCCATCATCTGCACAAACGTTTCGGGGAGTGTTTGATTTTTGTCATCACCCCGAACCGGCATTTCCCACCCAACCAGCTCGCCCTCCCGGCTGGGTGTGGCACTGCGGATACTGGAAATGACCAGAGGGGTTTTACTCGGGTAATAAGTGATGGCTGTTTCGACCAGGCCGGCGTCGCCAAAGTAACGTTTCATGGCAGGCAGGTTTCCGTTGTCCATTTCGGTACGCAGCAGCTCTAAAGAGACACCATCAAGATGGATGAGCAGCAATTTCGGGTCATTCGAAGTCGGTGTATCGTAGGCTTTGCCCACATCGGCTATGAAGATGCATAACAGAAATAACAATAGCGCCGGTATCCAATGTTGTACCGGTGTCCAGGTCATAAGGCCAAAAATTTAAGATGAATGCAATAGGTTGGAGTAGTAAGCATTTGATTAGTTACGACGACGCATCAGGTGCCAGATGTAGGCGCCGGTAAAGCCCGACGCACCTCCCACAACCATCGCAATAAGTAAAGAGAGGCTCAAGTTGGCGTGAGTGATATTACTTACAAGGATGTCTGCCACAAATCGGAGAATGACCGCAATCATGTATCCAAGCAGGAAAACCCCGGTAATGTCCTTCAAACGGATGTTAAAGTAGAGATATGTGACAAAAGAAGCGACAATACCGGCCAGTGCCCACACGCCAAGAAAAGCGGGGTCGGTAAACTGGAGCTGGCTTACCGGCGTGGTAGCAACGGGGATACCGGCCGCGATGGTTGCTATCACAAGGGTAATCATTTTTCGATTGTAAACAACTTCTTTCCGCGGCATAAAAATATCAAGTTATGTTTGCATAGCACTGTTTTTATCGATTATTTCAGAAATCTATATTCCCCACGATAAACAGCAAAAAATAATGATATAAGGTATGGAAAAATACAATGCTTCAGAAGCCCGGCCCCGCTCGTTATTAACCGGCCGCGTTCTTTTTTACTCCGTGGTAGCCGCCCTGGGCGGTTTTCTTTTTGGTTTCGACAGCGGCGTCATCAACGGTACGGTGGATGCCTTGCAGGGCGCCTTCGATTCCGATGCGGTGGGCACCGGTTTTAATGTAGCCTCCATGCTCCTTGGATGTGCGGTTGGCGCCTTCTTTGCCGGCACCCTGGCCGATAAATTTGGCCGCAAACCGGTGATGATTATCACCGCGGCCACATTTATTTTCAGCGCGTGGGGATCGGGCATTGCGGGCAGTTCAGCTATTTTTGTTTTTTTTAGAATTACAGGAGGCCTGGCCGTCGGTGCGGCAAGTATTTTAGCGCCCGCCTATATCAGCGAAATTGCTCCTCCGCGTATTCGGGGAAGCCTGACCACGCTGCAGCAGTTAATGATTGTAGTGGGTTTGTTTATCGCCTTTTTGAGCAACTACCTGATTGCCGGAGCCGCCGGCGGCGCATCCGCCTCGTTCTGGGGTGGGTTTAACGCCTGGCAATGGATGTTCTGGGTGGAAATTATTCCGTCGTCACTCTTCCTTTTGCTGCTCTTTTTTATACCGGAATCTCCACGTTATCTGGTGCTAAACGGCCGTATTGAAGAGGCCAAAAGGGTGCTGCTAAGTGTGGGTGAAATCGACGATATCGACGAAAAAATAAGGGATATCGAGTCAACGGTAGAGAAAGACGCCAAACCGCGCCTGACCGACATCATCAACAAATACACCGGAAATATACATCCGATTGTGTGGGTTGGTTTTGGGCTGGCCATTCTGCAGCAGTTTACCGGTATCAATGTGGTGTTCTACTACGGGGCTACCTTATGGCAGGCGGCCGGCTTTACCGAAGAGAATGCCCTTCTGCAGAATGTAATCAGCGGTTCGGTAAATGTGCTCTTCACCTTTGTAGCGATTGCTTTGGTGGATAAAGTAGGGCGTAAACCGCTCCTCAAAATCGGGGCGCTTGGGCAGGCGGCCATGCTTGGTGCGCTGGCTGTACTCTTCAGCATGGCCAATGTAACAGCCGACGGCTCTCTTCAGATGGGAGATGCACAGGGGCTGATGGCTCTGATAGCCGCAAACCTCTACATCGCATTCTTCGCGTTCTCGTGGGGTCCGGTGATGTGGGTGATGCTGGGTGAGATGTTCCCGAATAAATATCGCGGATCGGCGCTGGCTTTTTGCGGACTGGCTCAGTGGCTGGCAAATTTCACCATCACCATGACCTTCCCCGTCTTTCTGGATAGCATCGGGCTTGGGCTGTCGTACGGTATTTACGCCTTCTTTGGAGTGGTCGCGTTCATCTTTGTGAAACGGTTTGTAACCGAAACGAAAGGAAAAACGCTGGAAGAGATATCGCGGGAGTTTAGCGGCGAACCGGAATCGACATAATCAATCGACATCATCATATGAAAGCAGCAGCTGATCGTTATCGGTTGCTGCTTTTTTTTGGATGGGTGTCCCGGAAGAGATGATTAGAAGTGTTGAATGGTGTCCTGGCGGATCCACCCGAACTGCCCATTGGCGGCACGTACGTAAAACCACCCGTCTGCTTCCTCGCTGCGGTGATAATCCACCCTCATTTCAAACCCTTCGTACATGGTGTTTACACTGGCGCTCTCTTCGGCCGGCTGATGCAGCAGCCGTGTTTGCCGCTCTACAACCACGCCGGTTCCGTAGCGAATCTGATTGTAGTGTATCAATCCTGCCGAGGCAAACAGCAGCAAGCTTAGAACAACAGCCGCGACGCTGCTTTTGCGAAAGGCTGGTGCGGGCCCGGCAAAGAACCAGGAGGCCAGCAGCAGAGCCGCAGCGGTGTTCACCAGAAAGAGTGCAATAAAAAGCAGGTTACGGAGGCCGAGCTCCGCTTCCATCCAGTTCAGGAATCGATTCCACGGTAACTCCGGGAGTACAGCGGAACGGCGGGAGAGGCGGTTTTCTACATAATTGAGCGCATCATGCGCAAGTGTAGCCGTTTCGGGATACTGCTGCGAGCGCATGAAATAGAATTTGGCCTTGCCCAGCGAATCGAGCTGCGAGTACGCTACACCCATATTTAGCCACAAGCCACCGGAATGGTGCGGCCCTTCGGCGATGGTGTGGTACAGGCTGAGTGCTTCACGGTAGTTGCGCTCTTCAATGAGGGCATTGGCCTCTTCAAATGTACTCTGTTGAGAGAATGACGGTATCGCCCAGCTGACGGCGATTACAAACAGAAACACGGTTTTTATCATAGGGATCGCTTCAATGTTTTAATCAACGATTCCGCTGCACGTATGTCGGCGGAAATATCTTCCTTGGATCCGGCCGGCGCGTAGCTAATGGTGCTGCATTTATCGAGCAGACGCTGCAGTGTTTTTGTGATCTCGCCATTGACGGATTGTTGATGGATGGACTCGATCAGATCACGGTCCGAGAGCCCCGCCTCCGGAAGGCCCAGTTGATCAACGATGTAACCGCTTAAGGATTTGTGAAGTTCATGATAGACCAGCTTGGGCTCATCCTGCGTAAGATGTGTTTTGGCTTTGTCCAGGCGTTCAATGGCTGTATTGTAGGCGTGATGCGCCCGCCGAAAACGGGAATCGTTAGCAAGCCGGTCGGTCAGTTTCTTCCGGTAGAGTCCGGCAATAAGCGCAACAAAGGGGAGTGCGAGAAATAGCCAGAACCAACCGGCCGTATAAAACGGTTGTGCGCCGCCGGTGTACCAAACCGCGAGTCCCGTAATGGGCTGCGGCGCGGCCGAACTGCTTCCCGATGCTGCAACGATATCAGCCTGTGGGGCCGGCAGCACCTCAATGGTAAGAGCCGGCAGCGTTGTGTACCGATAGCGCCGGGTTTCGGGATTAAACACTGCAATGCGTTCGGCCGGGATGGTGTAGGTTCCCGGTGCGCGGCTCACCAGCGATTCTGAAAACACTTTATCGCCGCGGATGGTGTATCCTCGCCTCTCTACATTGGAGCGTTCCTGCGGGCTAAACAAATCAAAACCGTCGGGCAGGTTGTACACCGGACGGTTAATAAGCGGGATGTTGCCGCTGCCTTCAATGACGGTTTCAAGCTCAATAGAATCACCTGCGCGGATTTCGGAGCGGCTTATGGAGCGCGATACAGACAAATCGCCCACGGCATTCATCCATATTGCATCGGTGCGCTCCGGCAATGCCCGCACCGGAACGGTAACCGGCTCCGATTGCAGGCTGATTCGCCGCTGATTGGTGCCCGACCCAAAAAAGCTGCCAAACGGATCGTTTCGGTCGGTTCGGGTGCGTACACCGGCGGTCAGCTCATACTCCGAAAGGGTCAGATCGCCGCTGCGCGAGGGAAACAGAGCATACCGCAGCAGTACCGCTTTTCGGTAACGCACACCGCCCAAAATGGTCGACTCGGCCCGGGGTTGCGAAATATTTTCGAGCTCCTCTTTCCAAAAGCCGTCGGTACGCCACCCAAAAGCCGGCTGGAATGAGGTCACGTCCACATTCTGTTTAAAATAGAGAACTACACTGGCAATAAGCTGCTGGCCTGCAACCGGTCGTTCCTCATCCAGCTCAACCTGCAAGAAAATGTCTGGATATTGCTGGCGTCCTTCTGACGACAGACTGCCGCGCTCAATTACCTCAAAAGAAACGGAATTGGTTTGCATCGTCTGGTCGTCAATCGTCATATCGATGGCGGGCAGGCGGTAGGTACCGGCCGATTCGGCAATCAGCGTGTAGGAGTAGGCGGTGGAGCGGGTAGTGCGGCCGTTAATGATAGAGATGCTGGTGCTGCGCGACGGCGTTCCGGTAAGCACACGCGCTCCCCGAAAGTCGGGGATAACAGGGAGCTCTACATTATGCTGAGAGGCACTCTGTACGGTAATGGTAAGGGTGAACTGCTCGCCCGTAAAGACCTTGGTCTCCGACAGGGTGGCCTCCAGAGTAAGGGATTGCGCAGACACTGCCGGCAGCCAGGCCAGGCAAATCAACCATCCCCATAACCACGAAAGCCGCTTACCAGTCTTTATCATTCTGTGTGCGATTTTCCGCGGCATCCTTTTTCTGGTTTTCCAGTAATTCACGTTCCAGTTGTTCCAGTGCATTCAGCAGGCTTTCGGCTTCTTCGCGGCTTAAATCCTGAGGTTGAGGCTGCTGCGAGGGATCCTGCTGCTGATCTTGCGGCTGGTTCTGATCCTCGTTTTGGTCCTGATCCTGCTCTTGGTCTTGATCGTCATTCTCCTGATCGGAATCGGGGTCAGAGTCTGAATCGGAGTCGTCATCATTCTCATTTTGATCCTGATCCTGGTCCTGATCGTCTTCCTGTTCCTGCTGCTTTCGCTTGGCCAGCTCATAATTGAAGCGTGCATCCAGATCGTCCGGATTTTCAATCAACGCCTGGCGGAAGAAGTCGGCGGCCTGTTCGTACAGCTCCATGTCGGAGAGCATGGCCCCCACATTGTAGTCGGCCATCGATCGTTTTTCGGGCTGCTCGGCCAACCGCTTAAATTCGTTGAACACCTCCATCGCCTCCTCGTGCTGATCCATTTTGGCCAGTGTTGTGGCGAGGTTGAAGTGAAGCCGTTCATCGTCCGGGCTTTGCTGAATAGCGGTGCGATACAGCTCCGCCGCCGTCTCATAATCACCATCATGGTACGCCTGATTCGCCTTGCGTGCATCATTGAGTGATGCCGCCGTAATCAGAAGTGTAAACAGAGCAAATAGGAGAGGTTTCATAGTGTGGTTTGAGTCCCTACATCACGATTCGTTGAGAAGTTCTAACGTCTCATCATCCAGTTTCATATTTGTGAATACGTTCGATACGTCATCATTCTCGTCAAACATATCCATCATCTTCAAATTGGTCTTTGCGGTATCGCCATCGGCCGGTACCTCGGTGGAAGGAATGCGGACCAATTCAGCCGATTCGACCTCCAGCCCACCATCCGCAAGGCGGTTCTTCACCTCAAACAGCGTTTCGCGGGCAGTGATAACTTCAAAAAAATCATCTTCAATCACCACATCTTCCGCGCCTGCATCGATGGCGGTGAGCATAAACTCCTCTTCATTGAGGCCTTCGTTCTCTATTTTGATGGAGCCTTTCTGATCGAAGAGGTACGCAACCGACCCGTCAGTTCCAAGATTTCCGCCGTGTTTGGTAAAAATATGTCGAATTTCACTGACCGTTCGGTTTACGTTATTGCTGGTGGCCTCAATAAAATAGGCAATCCCGCCGGGGCCGTAGCCTTCGTAGGTAATCTCTTCGTAGTTGGCCGAACCATCGTCCAGCTCCCCGGTTCCTTTTTTGATGGCCCGCTCGATATTATCTTTCGGCAAGTTGACTGCCTTGCCGTTTTGCACAGCGAGTGCAAGGCGGGGATTGGTTTCCGGATCGCCGCCGCCTTCGCGGGCAGCTACCGTTATTTCGCGCAGGCATTTCGTAAATACCTTCGAACGTTTGGCATCTTCTTTTGCCTTTTTGTGCTTAATATTGGCCCACTTGGAATGTCCTGCCATGATGGTTCAAAGAAAAAAGTTGAACGGTTTGTTAACTGCAAAAGATAACAGAAAACGATCTATTCACCAATCAGAACGGACTTCAAAAAGGTTTCGTTTGAAACGGCAGCGGTTGTGCAACTTTTATCATTTGGGCGTCCATTATTTTTGTAAACTCCCATTAAAATGAAGCTCAAAAAGATGTTATGAAGATAGGTATTGTTTGTTATCCGACGTTTGGGGGAAGTGGGGTTGTTGCCACGGAATTGGCGAAAGGATTGGCCGACCGTGGACACAAGCTTCATATTTTGAGTTATGCCCGTCCAGCCCGCCTCGATTCGTTGCGTACCGATATCACCTTCCATGAAGTGGACCTGAGCTCGTATCCGTTATTTGAATACCCACCGTACGATCTGGCCCTTGCCAATGTGATGGTGAATCTGATCAAATATGAAAAACTTGATGTGTTGCATGTTCATTACGCCATCCCTCATGCAACCAGCGCCTACCTGGCCAAACAGATATTAGGAGATGCCGCCCGGCATGTGCCGATCATTACCACATTGCACGGAACCGATATTACGCTGATTGGCAGCGATCCGAGTTACAAAGATGTGGTTGATTTTTCCATCAACCAGAGCGACGGGGTTACGGCGGTGTCGGATTATCTGAAGGAAGAGACCTACAAGCTGTTCGATATCAAACGGGAGATTGAGGTGATTCCCAACTTTATCGATCTGGATCGGTTTAAAAAGTCGAATAAGAATCATTTCAAAAAAGCGCTCTGCCCCGAAGGTGAAAAGGTGATCACACACGTTTCCAATTTCCGTGAGGTGAAACGGGTACCGGACGTGATTTCTACCTTTAACGTAGTGCTGCAAAATGGCGTAGACGCGAAGCTTTTGATGGTGGGCGACGGCCCCGACCGCAGCAAAGCCGAAAGCCGGTGCCGTGAACTTGGAATCTGCAGTAAGGTGCGCTTTCTGGGCAAGCAGGAGCAGGTAGAAGAGGTGTTATCGATCTCCGATCTGTTTTTGATTCCATCGGGCAGTGAAACCTTTGGGCTGGCGGCCTTGGAAGCGATGAGCTGCAGTGTGCCCGTGATAAGCTCCGATATTGGCGGGTTGCCCGAAGTGAACATCCACGGAGAAACCGGCTATTTATGTCCGCTTGGCGATGTGGAGTGCATGGGCAAACATGCCACCAAAATTTTGACGGATGAGAAGCTTCATCAAAAGATGTCGAAAGCCGCACGCGCACGTGCCGAGCAGTTCGAGCTCTACTCGGTTGTGGAGACGTACGAGAACTATTATAAAGCAACAATTCAAAAACTGAAGGGGTAACTGCCTACCCCAACGTTTTAGATACCCTGTTACAGATCTCATCTCCAATAGCGAGTCCGGCTGTGGCGGCCGGGCTTGGCGCATTCAATACATGAAACTGCGTGCCTTTTTGTTCGATGTGGAAATCATCTACTAAGGTGCCGTCCGGGCGAAGTGCCATGGCTCTGACACCGGAAGGAGAGGGTTCAATATCGTCGATACCGACAGCGGGAATCAGCTTTTGAAGTTTGGTAAGAAAGGCTTTTTTGGAGATGGATCGAACCCATTCATCGAGGCCCATGCGCCAGTGTTTGTGCGCCAGTTTCCAGAACCCGGGAAAATCGACGGTATCGAGCGTATCCTGCAAATCGAACGAGAAGGTGCTGTAGCCTTCGCGCTCAAACGCAAAGACAGCATTTGGGCCGCACTCTATACCACCGGTGGCCATTCGGGTGAAGTGCACACCAAGAAATGGAAAGTCGGGGTTGGGTACGGGGTAGATAAGGCTGCGCACCAGATGTTCGGCGTGCGGTTTTAGTGTAAAATATTCGCCCCGAAACGGCACGATTTTCAGGTCTGATTGGATGCCCCCACTTGCTGCCAGGCGATCACTTTGCAGCCCGCCACACCCGATGACCACGCCCGCTTCCACGGTCTGTTTGGCTGCCGTTAGCCGGCAATGCCCGTTCACGGTTTGAATGGATTGGATCTCGCTATTCAGATGAACCGCATGGCCGGATTGGCGCAATAGACGGGCCAGCGCATTGCAAACCCCGGCATAATCTACAATTCCTGCGCATGGCACATGGATAGAGGCCACAGCGGCTACGTGCGGTTCAATGGCCAGCGTCTGGTTCCGGTTCAACATCTCAATTCCTTCGATGCCGTTTTTGATTCCCCGCTGGTAGATCGACTCCAGAGAGGGGGTCTCTTCCTCCGTAGTGGCAACAATCACTTTTCCGCACACCTCGTGCGCCACACCGTGTTCCCGGCAAAAGGAAACCAGCTGATGGCGTCCATCTACACAGTTTTTGGCTTTGTAACTGCCGGGCTGATAGTAGATACCGGAGTGAATAACCCCCGAGTTGCGCCCGGTTTGATGGGCGGCCACATGCGGCTCTTTTTCAAATACGGCGATGGAGGCGTCGGGGTAACGAAGAGAGAGTTTCCACGCGGTGGAGAGCCCGACGATACCGGCGCCGACAATGGCAAAGTCTACAGTCATGGCACAAAAGATAGCCATCTTTTCGGTGGGTGTGAATGGCGAATTTTACAGGGCGACCGGCCCAGGATGAGGTTAGAAATAGGTCTATGGCAGGATTTGCAAAACCGATGCATAAAAGGATCAAATGAAACATTAATTTTAGGACATTGTAAAGGGTATACAGTCTGTAATTGGTATCCTACATATTGCAAAACTGTAAAACCAGCTGCGCATAGATGCCTTCCCGCTAAAAAAACAGTATCTTTGACCAACTTCTTGATGAACCGGATATACCTATGAAATTTTTGAACACGCTAACCCCAATACTCATTATCGCTCTGTTATCCATGTCGGCCTGCAGCAGCGATGAGGGGCAAACTCAATCAAATGAGCCGAGTGACATTATAGCCAACGCTACCTTTGCCGATCTGGATGGCAATGAGGTGCACATCAGCGAATTCCGCGATCAGATTGTTTTGATCGATTTTTGGGAATCGTGGTGTGGACCGTGCCTGCAGGTGTTCCCCGCCATGCAGGAACTCCGTGAAGAGTATCCCGATCAATTTACGATGCTCGCTGTTACGGTTGGATTGAGTGAAGGACCCGAAGATGCCCGTGCATTTGCCGAACGCCACGATTACGATTTTGTATGGCTCTATGATGAGTATGGCATTTTTGAGCGGCTTGGCGGGCAGGGCATTCCGTTTAAGGTATATGTAAACCCCGACGGTGAACTGATTGAAATAGAAATGGGTTCTCGTGGACGCCGGGGCGATTACGACAAGGCAAAAGAGAAAATTGCTACCTACTTTTAGCGAACCTATTCACCGCTAACAATGTTATCTTTATCGATTTGAACAGTTAAATTTTATAGAATTAAATACGAATGGAACAACAAGTAGACAAACTACCCTACAAAGTTAAAGATATTGGGCTCTCGCGATTCGGACGCCAGGAGATTAAACTGGCCGAGGCAGAAATGCCCGGTTTGATGGCAACACGCGAAGAATTTGCTGCATCCAAGCCGCTGAAAGGTGCACGTATTGCCGGCTGCTTGCATATGACCGTACAAACCGCCGTACTGATTGAGACGCTCATAGAACTTGGTGCTGACGTGCAATGGTCCTCATGCAACATCTATTCTACGCAAGACCACGCCGCGGCCGCGATTGCCGAAGCAGGAATTCCGGTCTATGCCTGGAAAGGGATGACCGAAGAAGAGTATGACTGGTGTATTGAACAAACCCTCTTTTTTGAGGATGGCCAGCCGCTGAATATGATTTTGGACGACGGCGGCGACCTCACCAACCTGGTGCTTGACAAATATCCCGAGTTGGCCTCCAACATTCGCGGTATCTCGGAGGAAACAACAACCGGTGTGCTTCGCCTCTACGAGCGGATGAAAAAAGGGACGCTGACCATTCCCGCCATCAACGTAAATGACTCTGTGACAAAGTCGAAATTCGACAATAAATATGGATGCAAAGAGTCATGTGCCGATGCCATTCGCCGCGCCACCGACGTAATGATGGCCGGAAAAGTTGCCGTTGTTGCCGGTTACGGGGATGTGGGTAAAGGCTCGTCCGCTTCTCTGCGCGGTGCCGGTGCACGGGTTATTGTTACCGAGATTGACCCGATTTGCGCCCTGCAAGCCGCGATGGACGGCTACGAAGTTAAACGAATGGCCGATGCTGTAAAGGAAGCAGATATTATCGTTACCGCCACCGGTAACAAAGATATTATTACCGCCGAGCATTTCTCCAACATGAAAGACAAGGCGATTGTAGGAAATATTGGCCATTTCGACAACGAAATTGATGTGAAATGGCTGAAAGAGAATTCCGAAGAGGAGAATATCAAGCCTCAGGTAGATCTTTTCCGCTTTGATGACGGCCGCGAAATTATTCTGCTCTCGCAGGGCCGCCTGATGAATCTCGGAAATGCTACCGGGCACCCGAGCTTTGTGATGAGCAACAGCTTTACCAATCAGACGCTGGCTCAAATGGCACTCTGGAACGACGATTTCGAAGTAGGCGTGCATGTATTGCCGAAAGATCTGGACGAGAAAGTAGCCCGGCTCCACCTGAAGAAAATTGGTGTAGAGCTCGAAGAACTTAGCAAGGAGCAGGCCGACTACATCGGCGTGCCGAAAGAGGGCCCATACAAACCCGAGCACTACCGATACTGATCATCGCATTCTTATGGATCGATACCAAACCCCGCCGGCTTTTGCCGACGGGGTTTTTTTGTAGAGGCAAATCCGATCCGTTTTACATTTTTTATCCAAAATGGGCGGTATTTCCGCATCATCCATTTTGCGAACACCCCGGTGCTGTATAAGTTAAGCAGTGATAGCAAACAAACTGCCTGAATGCACGGCCCGGATCAGTCTACACCGCGTACGGTAGCTGCACATTACGGCTGATCGCTGGCGTACATCCGATTTGGCTTTTTTGCTGCTGACCCTTTTTTTGACAAGTAAACTGTAATTCGCAACTCAAGCTCTACCTGTATGATCCGAAAACAAAACGATAGCCGAACATTGGCCCATCGTTTGCGCACAATCTGTACGGCAGTGGCTGCATGGCTGCTTCTGCCATCGCTGCTGCTCGCGCAAACGGTACCAACCGACGGAATGAAAGACAACACCCCCCGCATTCACGCTTTTACGAATGCAACCATCATCACATCCCCCGGTACGACCATCCAAAATGGCACACTGGTTATTCGGGATGGCGTCATTGAAGCCGTTGGGCGACGGGCCTCCATCCCTGACGACGCCCGTGTGTGGAATATGGAAGGAAAGACCATTTATCCCGGATTTATCGATGCTTTTTCAGAAGCAGGTATGGACGATCCGCGGGAGGAGATTGACCGCGGCCCGCAGTCGTGGAGCCCGCACCTGCGTGCGCATCTCTCAGCGGCTGATGAATTTAAAGATGATGACGCTGTGGGCGCGTTGCGATCCAACGGATTTACGGTTGCCAACTCGGTGCCAACATTGGGCATCTTTCGTGGTTCATCCTCGGCGGTCAGCTTGTCCGACAGCCGCGTAACCGACCGGATTATTCGTGATAATATTGCACAAAGTGTGACGATGAACCGGGGTCGGGAGTTCGGCTTTGGTTATCCGACATCCACAATTGGTGTCTACGCGTTTATTCGGCAGGGGCTGTACGATGCCGACTGGCACGACCGGGCACACGCTCGATATAACTCCAACCCCTCCGGGCTGGAACGTCCCGAATGGAACGCGCCGCTTGCCGCATTGCGTGGCGTAGTACGCGACGGGCAGCCGCTCTTTTTTATCACAAGTAATGAGGAGGAAATTCTGCGTGCACTGCGTATTCGCGATGAGTTTTCCGTAACACCGTGGATTAAAGGAAATGGCTATGAGTATCGAATTTTAGACGTACTGGCCGATGCCGGCACGCCGATTATCCTGCCGCTTACGTTTCCCGACAAACCGGAGATTGACTCACCCGAGGATGCGCTAAACCGGAGCCTGGCCGAATTGCGCCACTATTATCTGGCACCGGAAAATCCGGCTCGCCTGGCCAATGCCGGTGTTCAATTTGCCATCACACCGCACGGTCTTGACAATCACCGCCACTTTTTTGATCGTCTGCGGCAGTCGGTTGCACGCGGGCTCAACAAAGAACGGGCGCTGGCTGCATTAACAACCGATCCGGCGTCGATGCTTGGCATTCAGCGCACCCATGGCTCTATAGAGCAGGGCAAAGCAGCCAGTTTTGTCGTTACGGATGGTGATCTGTTCGAGAACGGCACAAAAATTTTAGATGTATGGGTAGACGGTGGCCGCCACGAAATAAACAGCGAACCGGTGATGGATCCGCGTGGCACCTGGACGTTTGCTTTTGCAGATGGCTCTCTGTCGGGAGAAGTATCCCTCACAGGAACGTTGAGCCGCCTTCGCGGAAATGTGACGATTGACGGAACGAAGATTTCGTTGGAGTCAGCAACCGTTTTGGCAGATGCCGGCCGCCTTCGGATGGCATTTTCAGGAGACAGCCTGGATGTGAGCGGACAGATACGAATGACCGCCTCGGTGCAGCAAAACCGTCTCTTTGGCTGGGCCGAAATTCCCGGTTCAGACCGCGCAGAGTGGCATGGTGAACGGACTGGCGATTTTGAAGAGGAAGAAAACAACGAGCCGAAAGAGCATCGTGAGCTAAACCTCGCCGATATCCGTCCCGCTATGGAGTATGGACGGGAAAGCCTCCCGGAGCAACCGCGCGCGGTGCTGGTGCGCAATGCTACCATCTGGACAATGGGCTCGCAAGGAGTCATTGAAAACGGCGATCTGCTGGTACGTGACGGCAAAGTTGCAGAGGTGGGTACAAATCTGAGTGCGCCTCGCAACGCGGTTGTGATTGATGCGGCCGGTAAACATGTAACACCCGGACTGATTGACGCCCACCTGCACTCTGGAACCGATGGGGTGAATGAAGTGGGGAACGCCATCACCGCTGAAGTCCGCCTTGGAGATGTGTTGAATATCAACAACATCTGGATGTATCGGCAGCTGGCCGGCGGATTAACCACAGCGCATGTGATGCACGGATCGGCCAACCCGATTGGCGGGCAGAATGCGTTCGTGAAAATGCGATGGGGCGCGCTATCCGGCGATCTTCAGCTCGAAGGAGCACCGCGTACGGTGAAATTTGCACTGGGCGAGAACCCCAAGCGCGTGGGCAGCGACCGTTATCCCGAAACACGCATGGGCACCCATCAGATTATTTCCGATCGATTTAAAAACGCCCGCGATTATGAAGCGCGCTGGCAGGCGTGGGAACGTAACAATAACGGACTCCCGCCGCGACGTGATCTGCGACTCGATGCCATCAGGGATATCCTCAACGGCGATATTTTGGTGCAGTCGCACAGTTACCGCCAGGATGAAATTTTGATGTTAACCCGACTGGCCGAAGAGTTTGGCTTTTCGATCAAGGCGTTTCATCACGGAGTGGAAGCGTACAAGGTGGCTCCGGAGCTTGCAGACAGCGGCGTGGGTGCCGTGGTCTGGTCAGACTGGTCATCCTTCAAAATTGAAGCGTATGATGGCATTTTGCACAACGCAAAGCTGCTGCACGAGGCTGGTGTACTTACCTCACTGCACTCCGACAACAGCCAGATTGCCAGCCGTATGAATTGGGAAGCAGCCAAAATGGTACATGTAGGAGTGGATCCGGTGGATGCGCTTGCCATGGTAACCATCAATACAGCGGCCGTACTTGGAATTGATGACAAAGTAGGATCTCTCGAGCAGGGCAAAGATGCCGATTTTGTGATCTGGAGCGGCGATCCGCTCTCAACCTTTACCAAAGCGGAGCAGACCTGGGTGGACGGGCGAAAATATTTTGACCTCACCGAACACGGAAACCTCCGGGAAGAGGTAGAACGCGAGCGCGAAATGATTATTCAATGGATATTGGAGGAGAAATAATGAACGCCCGAACGAACACAAGTAAAAAGATAGATATGCTACGAACGACATTGCTGATGGCCGTACTGATGATTTTCTCATCACAGATTGTTTCAGCACAAATACAGGTGCCCGCCGAACGGCAGCAGGGCCCGATCGCCATTACCAATGTGGAAATCCACACTGTGAGTAACGGTGTTATTGAAAACGGCACCATTCTGTTTGAGGATGGCGTTATTACCGCCGTTGGGCAGAATGTTACAATCCCTGCGGGCACACGCCGAATCGCAATGCAGGGCAAACAGGTATATCCCGGTATGATCGCATCACAAAACCAGATGGGTTTGTACGAGATCGGTGCCGTAGATATGACTGTAGACCTGAACGAACAAGGCAATATCAACCCCAACATTCGCCCTGAAGTGGCAGTGAATCCCGAAAGCCGGCATATTGGTACCGCCCGCTCTTCGGGCGTACTTGTGGCGGTATCCACACCCGGCGGCGGGCTCATCTCCGGCCAATCCTCGGCGATGAATCTCGACGGATGGAGCTGGGAGCAGATGTTGCTGGAATCCGGCGTGGGGCTGGTCATAAACTGGCCATCACCGAATAATGAAAACAACTATACACGAACACTGCGTAGCGCCAAGGAGTACTTTGCCACGGCCCGTGCCTATCATCGCGCGGTAGAGGCAGCAGAAAATGGCAATGCGCCTCGCCCGGAAGCGGATTCTAAATTAGAAGCGATGGGTCCTTTTTTGACCGGCGAGCGTCCCGTACTGATCAATGCTAACGAGGTGCGTCAGATTCAGGACGCCATCACCTGGGCGGTGCAGGAAGGATTGAAGCCGGTGATTGTCGGCGGGCGTGATGCGCATCTGGTAGCCGGCCAGCTGGTAGAACATGATGTGCCGGTGATGATTACATCTGTGCTTACCTCACCCAACCGCGCCTGGGAATCGTACGACAATGGGTACACCCTCCCTGCACGGTTGCATGAGGCAGGCGTTCGGATAGCCATCACGGGCGGTTCGAGTGCGCCGTATGCCTTTCGAACGCGAAACGAAGCCGGTGCAGCGGTCGCCTTTGGGCTGAGCCCGCTTGAGGCCTACAAGGCTGTCTCACTAAACCCCGCACAAATATTGGGGATTGATGACCGCGTTGGCTCCATCGAGCCCGGCAAAGATGCGACGTTTATCATTACCGACGGATTTCCGCTGGAGTACCGTACGCAGATCGAGCAGGCGTTTATCCAGGGGCGGGAAATTGATATGATGGATGTCCACAAGCAGTTCTACGAAAAGTACAAGCAGAAGATTGATACATGGGAGTCGGCCTCTAACTAAGGCTGCTTTCAGGATCTGCTATTCAAAACCCGGTTGCATATCGATGCGCCGGGTTTTTTTATGGGGTTGAGAGCGCTTCGGTTTCTATCCAGCCGAGCAGATCGGCATAGACCTGCTCCCGGTTCACTTCGTTCAGCAGCTCGTGGCGAGCTTTGGGGTAGAGCTTCAGGTCAACCTTCTTTACACCGCTGCTGCGTAGTTTGTCAGCCAGCTTTTGAACGCCCCGGCCCATCATACCCACCGGATCTTCAGAGCCTGATATAAGCAGGATTGGGATATCGGAATGGGGGCCGGAAAACGGAGAATGCCGGTGCAATTGTTTGAGGCCGCGGAAAAAATCGTGAAAAAATGAGGTGCTCATGACCATTCCCGATTTGGGGTCGTTGATGTAGGCATCCACAGTGTCGGGGTCTCGGCTCAGCCAATCCTTGTCGGTACGATTGGGCTTGAACGTGCGGTTGTAAGGCCCAAATGTGATGTCGCGAATCAGTTTACTTGGGTGATCGTCTCCCTGAATGATTCTCTGAAATTTTGCCAGTAGAACGCCGATTGTAAGAGCTGCCGGGGGCGGACCGTTGCTGCCGGAGTAGATGATGGCGGCCGGCCGATCGCCTGAACGTTGCATATATCGCTGCACAACAAACGAACCCATACTGTGGGCAAAGACGATGCGCGGCAGATCGGGGTCTGTTTCAGTCAAGTGCTTTGTTACCGTTTCGACGTCCTGCACATGAAGAGAGAATGCGTTTCCTTCCGCAATGTAGCCGAGCGATTCGGGATCGGTATTTCCATGGCCGCGCTGGTCGTGTGCAACCACGTCAAATCCGTGAGCCGCCAGAAAGGATGCAAACGCACCGTATCGCAAGCTGTGCTCCGCCATGCCGTGCACGATCTGTACAAGCCCGGCAGGATTTTGGGACGGGGAACGCCACCGGTAAGCGGCAAGAGATTTGCCGTCCTGAGCGGTGACAGTAAATGAATCGGGGGCAATAGGGGTCATGGTGTATG
>JBLRWS010000012.1:0-47252 GCA_047921075.1 Balneolaceae bacterium
CTAAATAGGATTTAAAAAACCGCATCGCCCATGTGCGAAAACGGAACCTTGTGCGTAGTACAACCATATAACCGCGCAGAGATTCTTTTATGTTGAAAGGTCTCAATTGCGTAATTTAGGCAGTTGTAATGAAAAAACACTGACCGCAAAGCTCTCTAAGTACGGCGTTCCCGAATGCAGAAAATAGTCCAGTTTTTTGAACCCCTTGTCCGGCTCAATATCCGACGCCCTCTGCTGGTTGTTATGGTTTCTATTGTACTGGCTTTCGTCGCCGGTTCGTTCGCGGTACAGCTGCAGGTAGATACCGACATTGCCAACCTGCTGCCCTCCAGCCACCCCAATGTACAGGCACTGGAACGCCTGCAGGAGACATCAGGAGGTGAAACGGAGATGGAAGTGGCGATTAAATCGCCCAGTTTTGAGGCCAATGTTGCGTTTGCCGAACAGATTGTTGAGAGAAGCCTCGATCTCTACTACCCCCGGCTTGAGGCCCCGTTCTTTAACCGTGTCGAATTTCGGCGCGATACGGAGTTTTTACAAGATAACGCCCTCTACCTGGCCACTTCTGATGAGCTGGAAGATATTATCTGGTTCCTGGAAGATGAAATTCAGGCCGCCAAGGAAGAGGCCAACCCCTTCTTTGTAGATTTCGGATTTGATGATGAGGAAGAAGAAGAGGCTACCGATATCGATGAATTTCGCGAGAGCTACGACCGGCTGGTGCCGTCGGAATATCCGGTAAATGTAGATAGTACCCTGGTTATCGTTACGCTTTATCCCAGCGGCTCACGCAGCAATACGCGCTATCTGGAAGATATGTTCGAAGAGTTTGGCCGGTTCATCGAGGAACTGAACCCTTCGGCGTACCACCCAGAGATGGAGGTGCAGTTTGGCGGGCGCCTGAAGCGTCATCTGAATGAGCTGGAAGCGATCATGGACGATGTGTTCAACAGCTTTGCCACCGGTATTTCGAGTGTAATACTGTTGGTGCTGCTCTACTTTTTCATCAAAAAATATGTGAATTACCGACGCAGTGAATTCCGCCGGCAGCAACATTCCATCTGGTCGCATTTGATTCGGGCTCCCATTCCGGTTCTGGTGATCGGTATTCCGTTGCTTGTTAGCCTGGCGTGGACCTTTGGTATTACCTATGCAGCACTTGGTGTGCTGAATACGATGACATCGGTCCTGTTTGTGATTCTGTTCGGATTGGGCATCGATTACGGGATTCATTTTTATGCCCGATACATTGAGCTTCGGAGCGACGGCAACGATGTAGAGCAGAGTGTGCTGGAATCTTACCACCGCACCGGCAGCGCCATTATGGTAAGTGCTGTTACAACGGCCTCGGCTCTGTTTATTCTGATTGTGGCCGATTTCCGTGGCTTCTCCGAATTTGGCTTTATAGCCGGTACCGGGATTCTTCTCGCACTTTTTTGCATGCTGTTTGTGTTGCCGTCACTTCTGGTTCTTTTCGAGCGGTGGAACTGGATGTTGTTGCAGCCCCGCTCCGATAAAGTCACCCTCAACCCGTTGATTCGCCGTTTTCCGCTCTCCCGAACGCTGGTTGGCTTTGGATTCATTACCGCCTTTCTGGTGGTGATATTTTCCGGCAACCTCCGTTTTGAATACGATTTTGGCAAGCTGGAGCCGGAGTTTCAGGAGTATCGGGAATTTCGTGAGTTTTCACGTGGAGTGGATGAGGACGAGCGAAGAAACCCCGCTTTTATCATCGCAGATAACGACGAACATGTATTTGAAATCGTCAACATCATCCGGGCGCGCAAAGAGGCCAACCCCGAGTCGATGATTGTGGAGGTGGAAGCCCTGCAAGAACGCTTTCCGCCATTTGAAGAGATGATCGAAGAGAAACTGCAGCAGATAGCCACCATACGGATGTTATTACAAGATCCGTTTATGGTGGATCAGGAAGATGAAAACCTGGATATTCTCCGCCGTTCGTCTCAAACGTTTGAACCGCTCACCGAAGAGCAGATACCCGACTTTCTGAAGAACCGCTTTATTACCCGCGAGGGAGAAATCGGCCGGTTTGTAATTGTGTACCCGAGGGAGGGGCTCTCTGACGGTCGTCGCTCCATTGCGTTTAAAGATGAGCTCTCTGATATTGTACTGGAAGATGGAACCGTCTATCATGCCGGAAGCACCTCGATTGTGGCGGCCTCCATGCTGGATCTGATGCGCACCGAAAGCCCCTACATGGTTGCGGCAACGTTCACCATTGTGTTTATCTGCATCTTTCTCTCTTTTGGCTCTCTCCGCTGGGCATTGATCGCACTCATTCCGCTCATTATTGGCCTGGCCTGGCTGTTTGGGCTGATGCTTTTATTCGGGCTCAAATTCAACTTTTATAATCTTGTGGTGCTGCCGGCTATTTTGGGAATTGGATGCGACAACGGCGTGCATCTTGCCCATCGTTATCGGGATGAAGGCCGGCGCAGTATGTGGGATGTTCTTTCGAGCACCGGGCAGCATATTACCATGGGGTCGTTTACCACCATGCTGGGCTTTGCCGGCCTGCTCTTTACCATGCATCCGGGCCTCTTTTCTATTGGCATTCTGGCTGTTCTGGGTATTGGTATGACGCTGCTCTCGGCGCTCACTTTTCTGCCGGCTATTGTGCAGGTACTTGAAGATCGCAACTGGATTCACGACTGACAGGTCCGCGCCCGCCAGCACTGGCCATTAACCTTGACCGGCTTCGTTTTGATCGCCAAAACCTCTGCAATTGTGCTTCG
This sequence comes from Balneolaceae bacterium, assembly GCA_047921075.1. Classification (GTDB taxonomy): domain Bacteria; phylum Bacteroidota; class Rhodothermia; order Balneolales; family Balneolaceae; genus JBLRWS01. Next base: position 2,757 of record JBLRWS010000012.1, read on the forward strand.
TACGGTCGACTTTCAGGAGTCGAGCATCATCGCTACGGTGTTTACCTTATCGCACGGAAAAGTAGCCTTGATGGCCAAAGGCGCACGGCGTCCAAAAAGTAAATTTGCAGCTATTCTGTCACCGGGCCAGCTTATCGAGGTGGTTTTCTACTACAAACGAACCCGCAATGTGCAAACTCTCTCGGAGGCGTCGTACGAACAGATGCTCTCGACCTTTCGCACCGACATGGAAAAGATGGCAATGGTTGGCTCCGTAACCGAGTTGGTTGACCATGCTGTACACGACAATGAAGAAAACCGCGAGCTGTTTCAATTTTTGCAGAAGTTTCTGGTTTGGCTGCATCATCAGCCGGCAGTATCGGGACTGTTGTTTCCCTATGTACAAATGCGGCTGGGCGAGCGGATTGGCATCGGCCTGCAAACCGGCATGGAACAAGTTCCGCCCCGTGGCGGTTATTTGAATGTAGAGACGGGGTGGATCTCTCCCGATCCGGAAGATGATCACTCGATTCGTTTAACTCCGAAACAAACGCTTTTTGTGGTAGAGGCGTTAACAACCCGCAAACCCTCAATTTTTGATCACAAACTTTCAACTAACGAACAAAAAGAGTTAATTACAGCGTTGGACCGATATTTAGGATACCATCTTGGTGGTATGAAACCACGGCGATCCGACACGATTTTTCATCAGCTTTTGAATGGATGACCTATGACACTTCGCGATAATATTTTAACCGGCATACTTCTCCTGCTCATTGGAATCATGGTCGGGTTGATTTTTTCACTGTTCCAATTCGGCAACCCGCAGGCCGACCTCGCCGAAGTGCGCTTTACGGAGGTAAACCGCAGCGACCTGCCACTGTGGACCGACGAAGAGCTCTCGCGTATTGACGACCGGTTTGTATTTCGTACCATTGCCGAGCGGGTTACACCGACTGTTGTGTATATCGAAACGGTAGTACCCACCCGTAATCAGCGGCTGGAGCGCGAGGATGAGAGCGACGATTCGATCTGGCGCCGGTTTATGCCACCCCGTGCCCAAACCGTGGGTTCCGGTGTGCTGATCTCTTCTGACGGATATATCCTCACCAATAACCATGTCATCGACAATGCGGTGCGGGATGGCATCAGTGTTACCCTCTTCGACAAGCGTGAGTACGAGGCCGTTGTGATCGGGCAGGATCCAAGTACAGACCTGGCCGTTATCAAAATCAATTCGCAGGATGTACCGTCCATCACCGTGGGCAATTCTGATCAGGTAAAAGTAGGGGAGTGGGTGCTGGCCATCGGCAATCCGTTTCGCCTTCGATCGACCGTTACTGCCGGCATTGTAAGCGCACTAAGCCGCGATGTTGAAATTATTGATGACCTGTTCCGTGTGCAAAGCTTTATCCAGACCGATGCCGCCATCAACCGGGGTAACAGCGGGGGTGCACTGGTAAATACAAGTGGTGATCTAATCGGAATTAACACGGCCATTGCCACACAGAACGGAAATTATCAGGGGTACGGATTTGCCGTACCAAGCAATCTGGCCATGAAAGTGGCTAAAGATTTAATCGAATTCGGTGATGTGAAGCGCGGCATGTTGGGCGTAACCATACAGTCGGTGGATAATCGCCTCGCCTCACGAACTGGCCTTAACCGCATACAAGGCGTGGCCGTTATGTCGGTACAGCAAGATGGTGCCGCCGGCCGCAGCGATGTACGCAGCAACGATATTGTCCTTGCCGTGAATGGCAATGACGTGAATGAGTCGAACCAGCTGCAGGAGCGGGTGGCGATGTATCGGCCGGGTGATGTGGTAACACTCACCATCTGGCGCGATGGCAAAACGATTGAGAAAGAGGTGACGCTCAAAGAAGCCGAGCGTCCGGAGCCGGAGCCGATCACGTTGCAGGAAGAGGAAATTATTCCCAACGACCGGGAGCTGAACAATGGTAGAAATGACCGCGGCAGCGGCGGTATCGACTATTCCTGGTTCGACCACTTTGGATTTTCAACACGGGGACTTGCATCACCCGAAGATCCCGATTCCTTCGATTTTTATGTGCACCGTATTGAGCCGGGCAGCAAAGCCGAGCAGCGGGGCCTTCCGCTGGGAAGCCGTATTCTTGACTTGAACGGAGCGGAGGTTACGACCCCCGATCAGCTCGAAAAAATTGTTCGCGATGCTCAGAATAAATCGCGATCATTGACGCTTCGCATAGAAACAGAATCCGGCAGTACAGGAACGTTCATTTTGGATTGATGCAGATGTTGAATCACCCCGTTTTTTACGCAACTATATTCCTATTCACCATATTAATGGCAGCGTGCTCCACACCGGAGTCTGCTACAAATATTGAGCCACCGGTACAGGAACCGGTGGTGGAAGAAACCTCCTGGTTTGAAACAGCACAGCGTGTTGAGCTGGATGGTGATACATTTTCGGGCTATGCTGTAGCAACGGCCGCCACCTCAGAGCAGGCGCTCGAGAAGGCAGTGGAACTCGCCGATACCAACCTTCGGTTTGCAATCGACCGATATGCGGAAACGGTTCGCCGGGAGCTGGCAGAGGCCGATGCCGCCTATCAGTCGCGATCGTTTATTATGTCTCTTCGCGAAGCGGTGCGAACACTCGATTTGAGCCGTGCGAAACAGCACAACGAAGAGATGACCAACGACCACAACGCATCGGTTGCTCACGTAAAGAGAACGCTCCCAAAACAGGAAGTAGCCGAGCTGCTTTCAGGTACCATTAGCGATCAGAATTTTCTGGAGTCGATGACAGCCGCCCGCTAACCCGGTTCAATCTCCTCTTTTCCATCTTTCCATTCCACCGTAAGCGGCCGATTCGGCTGCAACGCTTGTCGGCTACGCACCCAGTCTCCATTTTGCAAAATGCGGGTAAATCCCTTTTGAAGCGGTGCTTTTGGATTGCGGCTTTCCAGTGCCAACGCCAGTTGTTTGGCCTGTGAAGAGCGTTCGTTCCAAAGAGAGTGAAACCGGCTTTTTAAAGCATCATCTGCACGCTCTGTTCGGTGAGTCAGCGCTGTATGTCGCTGCACCATGCGGGTCTGAAGCTGTGTTTTCAGCGCATTCACCTTCGTTTGATGGTGTCGCAACATGTCCTGTACCTTCAGCAAAGCGTGAGCATGGCCCAGGCGGTGTACATACTCTTTTGCGCGGGCTACCCGGTTTTTCACGGTCGTTTCCATCCGGCCGGTCATGTCGTCAATTTGCTGCAGCAGCTGATGGATATCGGGTGCGGCGATGAGAGCCGCCTGGGTAGGCGTGGCGGCCCGCATATCGGCCACAAAGTCGCTGATGCTGTAATCTACCTCATGGCCAACGGCACTGATCGTCGGGATGGGACAGGCCGCCAGCGCCCGGGCAACAATCTCTTCATTAAACGGCCATAGGTCTTCCAGCGAACCACCGCCACGGCCTACAATCAGCAGGTCAACCGGCTGTTCCATAGACGAAAAATAGTTGATGGCCGATGCAATTTCGGCAGCGGCCGGCACTCCTTGCACCGAGGCGTGATGCAGATACAGTGTAGCGAGCGGCCAACGCTTCGAAAATGTGGAGTAGATATCATGAAAAGCGGCTCCCGTTTCGGAGGTAACCACCCCGATGCGGAACGGAAACGGGGGCAGAGGTTTCTTGCGGGATTCATCAAACAAACCTTCTTCTTTCAGCGACGCTTTTAGCTCTTCAAACTTCTGTTGCAGGCGTCCAAGCCCGGCCTGTTGTAAAAGTTGCACAACCATCTGATAGCGGCCGTGCGGTTCATAGACCTGTACGTCACCACCGAGCACCACCTGCATGCCGTCTCTTGGCTCTGCTTCGAGCCGGCCGGCTACCGTTCGCCAGATGACACACGGAAGCTGTGCATCGCTATCTTTCAGTGTAAAATACCAATGTCCGTTGCGGCTCTGGTTCACATTGCTCAACTCACCCTCTACCAGCACATCCCGGAAGTTGGATTCCAGCAGCTGCTTGATCTCTCTGGTCAGTTCGCCAACCGACTGTACATTGAACAGAAATGGGGTTTGTTTGGGCATGATAAAAAAAGTTACGTATTGAGGTGTTTAATCCAGAAACTGAGTGCTTTCTCGGTCTCTTCATCCTCTCCGATATCGTTCCATGAGAGGCGGGCTTTCAGGTGCGTGTGTTTGATGTAACCGTATCGCTGCCATACATCGTCCAGGGTCTGGTAGTTTTTCGGTTTCATCGGGTGATCATCGGGGCGGTCAACCGCGCAAAAGCAACATACCGTTAAGCCATGTGCAGCGGCGTGGGCTTCACGCTCTTTAAACAGAACGGGGTACACCCCTTTTCCGCGATAGGACTTTTTCAGCACCGATTCACCGCAGTAAAATACCGTTTCGGGCCGATAACCGGCCAGGCGCATCGGTTCGCGAATGGCATCCATCTCATCAGCAAGCGGCAAGCCGGTAGAAGCACCAACCACTTCATCTTGATCCATCACCAACACAACCAAGCTTTTTTCGGAAGTGGTGTAGCGCTGAAGGTACTGCTTTTCGTAGGCGGTGGTTCCGTCGTAAAGATAGGGATACTCTCTGAACACCTCGATCCGCAGCGCAGCCAGTTCCTGCAGATGAGGACGAATAGCCGGTCCGGTGCAGGTTTTTATGGAGAGTGAAGGGTACATTATACTCCGCAGGGATTTCTTGAGTCAAATGTACCAAAACAGATCGAAAGGTGTAAATGCAAAGATCTCCACAGGAGCGGGTGATGCGCCCCCTGTGGAGATCTGCGGTAGGTGTGAGTATTTATTACCGAAGAAATGGAAGCTGTCCCTAATCGGGATTACTCTTGTTGGGCAAGCCGCGGGTCATCATTCGGGTTGATGTACTCAATACCCCACGGCCCGTTACCATGAAGCTGTATAATGGTTTTTTCCTCAACATAGCCAAACATTGGGTCGCCGGGAGGCATAATCGCAATACTGCCGGCGGGTAACATTCTGGTTTTATCAGGATCAAATTCTGTGCCATGAGCAAAATAAAGCACCCCCTCCAGTACCGTAACACGTTCGTATTCCGGGTGGATGTGAGGTAAAATTTTATAACCCGGCTCCAGGGTTAGTCGAAAGGTGAATGGTTCCTGTTGGGATAAATCGCCTTCAATGATGGCTATGGACGCCCCTTCACCCATCGAGGCAATGGGCCCCCATGTTAATTGATCGGGTGTAAGCATAAAGTGGCCGTTATCCTGTGCCACTACCGTACCGGACAACGTGAAAATTGGGATGACACAAGAAAGAAATAGAGAAAGAATGATCGCTTTCATAGAAACCTCCTGAGTTATTTGACGTTTTTACGAAGGTTGGCAGGCACTATTAACCTCCCGAGTGGGGTTTAGCACCTTCCTCAACATAACAGCAGATAAGTACATGATTTATTAAAAAAAAATCAAGTATAAAGCGGTGTAAGTATCTGATATAGTTATATTTGGCCAACTTTTTGTGGCCCGAATTCGATCCGCATCTCAATGACGTTCGATGGTGGTAATCTATTGCGAAACGACCCTGTTTCAACGGTTCATTTCTGTTCAATTATAATCCTTAACAAGAGTATTGTACTTTCGAATTCAAATCGTAATTAAGATGGAATCGGGCTATATTTCGGCGCACCAAAACCATTGCAATCAACAATTTTATGGAGACGACCCCACATCTGCTCATTCAAAACGGCGTGCCGGTTGGCGGAGAATTCGACGGTAAAAAAGCGTTTAGCATCCGTATAAAAGACGGACACATTGCTGAGATTAAACCAAACCTGAAACCCGACGGAACCGAAACCGTTTTTGATGCCAACGGGGCGTATGTGAGTGGCGGCTGGATGGATATGCACGTTCATTTTCGGGAGCCGGGTTATGAACACAAAGAGACCATAGCAACCGGGTGCCGCGCTGCACAATTTGGTGGATTTACGGAAGTGGCCTGCATGCCCAATACCAAACCGGCTACTCACACGCGAGATGTGGTAGAGTATATTCGAAAAAAAGCAGAAGGTGAGCTGGTGGATGTGCACCCAATCGGCTGTGTGACCAAAGAACGGGCAGGAACGTCGATCGCAGAGATGGCGGATATGGTACAGGGTGGAGCGGTTGCCTTCAGCGACGATGGCGATCCGGTGTATGATGCGCAGGTGATGCGTGTGGCTCTCGAATACGCATCAATGTTGGGGGTGCCCATTATCAACCATGAAGAAGACCTGCAGCTGTCGCGCCCCGGGCACATGCACGAGGGCGAAGTTTCCACCCGGCTTGGGCTGGAGGGTACGCCCGGCATTGCCGAAGAGGCGATGATAGCACGCGATATTTTACTTGCCGAATTTACCGGCGGACATGTGCATGTAGCACACATTAGTACGGCAAAAGGGGTGGAGCTGGTGCGCCGTGCCAAGGCCGACGGTATTCGGGTAACAACCGAAGTGTGTCCCCACCACTTTCATCTTACCGATAAGGAAGTGGAAGCGCGCAAATTTGATACCAATGTAAAAATGCATCCGCCGCTTCGTACCCGTGCCGATGTGGAAGCGATGATAGAGGGGCTGGCCGACGGTACGATTGACGTGATTTGTACCGATCACGCTCCCCATGCGATTGAAGAGAAAGAGGTAGAGTTTATCTATGCGCCAAACGGAATTATTGGGCTCGAGACCGCGTGGAGTGTTTGTGTGAGTGAGCTGCTGATTCCCGGCAGGCTCTCCCTGCCACAACTGCTCGACAAACTGGTGGTTCAGCCGCGTACGATCCTGAACCTGCCTGTGCCGGCGCTGAAAGAAGGCGAGCTGGCCAACCTGACGATCTTCAACACGGACGAAACCTGGATATTTACCGAGCGGGAAGTACGCTCTAAATCGAGAAATTCGCCCTATGTAGGAAATCAAATGCGCGGCAGAGCCGTTGCAGTTTATAACAAAAACCGGTTCGCACAGAATCGGCTCAACGAATCTTAATTCCCGATCAGATCACAGCGTGCGGTATTGCGGACTCATAGCCGGTTTTCTATTTCTTGCCTTGTGGGCAGCTCCTCTTGCTGCACAACAGGCACAGGGAAATGAAATACCTGATATTTTTTCCGATTTAGGAAACGTGACCGAACGTGAGCTGCGCCTTGAACCGGAGCATGACTATCCCTTTGAGTTCCTCAAGAAGAAATCATCGATCCGTTTCCGTGAGGATGGTGGAAGCATTGAGGCGGTGATTGATCATGTGGTGAGGATGAAAATCTATACTGCTGATCCCCTTGAATTAGGATCGGTAGCGCTTGTTGGCATCCCATACTATCAGGCTGATCAGATGGAGCGCATTGTGAACCTTCAGGGGAAAACGTTTCACCCCGACGGCACAGTGCAGGAACTTGACACAGATACAAAGACCGAATCGCAGCTCAATTCCCGGTATAACATTGTTGAGTTCGAAATGCCCGATGTGGAACAGGGTGTTGTCATCGAGTACGCCTATACCGTCATTCGCCGTTACATTGAAGAGCTTCCCGATTTCTATTTTGCCCATCGTGTGCCGGTACGCGAAGCGTCGGTTTCTCTGCAGAACGAGCGATATTTGCGCTATGATGATCAGATATTAAACGCTGATTTTGATGTGCAATACACCGAACAGCAGGTAGATACGAGCAGTGTGCCGCTGGTGTTTTCGTACCGCCGGCCCGAGCCGGTAAAAGTACAAACCTGGCGGGCCGAGAACGTGCCGCCGGTGGATGCTTCGGCCTATATTTCGTCGATTGACGATATTCGCGGTAAGGTAAAGTTTCAGATTAGTGAATTTGGCCTGCCACGTCAGCCGCTCGAAAACAGCTGGGAATTTATCGCCGCACAGATTCGCCGAAATGCCAACCCCGAAGCAACACTTGCCAAGCAGGATTCCCTTAAACAACTGGGAGAGGAGTGGGCTTCACGCGCACCCAGCGCTGTAGCCGCCCGGGATTCTATTTTTATGCACGTGAACCGAAGCGTACGGTACAACGGACTCACCGCTGTTTTTTTGGATGATGATCTCTCGCATGTATTGAAAGGTGAGCCGGCCAATCAGGCTGAAATTAATATGGTACTGCTCGCTATGCTTCGTGGAGCGGGAATCTATGCCCGGCCTGTATACATCAGCGGACGCGATTTTGGCCGCATCAACAAATCATTTCCATCCATTTATCAGTTTAACCGCATGTTGGTGTTGGCTGAAATGGACGGCGAGCAGATGTTTATGGACGCCTCGTTCGAGTATAGCTATCCGGGGTTAATTCCCATTGAGTCGTACAACGAGCAGGGATTTATGCTTAACGATGATGGCTATGAGTGGATCGACATCAGACCAAGCCGCAGCTTTTTTGGATTACACCTTACGATTGATGCCGACCTCACAGAGAACGGGGCGCTCTCGGGCCGTATTCGGGCTGTGACGGAAGGGTATCCATCTCAGCAGATATACCGTCAGATGGAGAGTGGAGAGCCGGCAGAAGAGATCGTACGCCAGACATTTCTGGATGTTTATTCAGATCCAAACCTTTCCGATGCTACAATAGAGGGTGTGGAAACGGTTGGGGGTGCTATTGAACTAACCGCATCATTTACGATAGATGATTATGCCATCAGTTTTAGCGATGGCATCGAATTCAGGCCGATGGTGGCTGGTTATCTGTTTCGAAATCCGTTTGAGCCAACCCAGCGGCGGGTTCCTATTACACTCGATGCGCCCGAACAGCTGCGCATCGACTATGAAATTCGCTTTCCGGATGGGTACTCCCTGCAGGCTGCCGGAGAGACGCGCAGCACACGTCTTCGAGGTGCAGAGTTGGCCGAAGCATACGAGGCAGATGGCCAAGTGGTACGTTATCGTTTCGAAATAGATATCTCCCGAAAAGAGTTTCCATCCAGTGTGTATTCGCAACTGCGACGGATGTACGAACGATGGGTAGAGCTCAGCAACGAAACCTGGCTCATCGAAAAGCAAAATTGATCATGCTTGCAATAGAAACCTCTACCGATATCTGCTCTGTAGCCATCATCAACCAAACCGGCCGGGTTTTCGAAAAACGAACGAGTGGGCCGGGAGTGCACTCCGAATATACAGTTCAATTTGTGCAGGAGCTGATGGAGCGGCTTCCGATAACGTGGGATGAGCTCGATGGGGTCCTCTTTTCAGGCGGTCCCGGTTCGTACACCGGACTTCGAATTGGGGCATCCGCTATAAAAGGAATGTTGTTTGGCCGCGATATTCCACTTTACACCTTTCCGACGTTGCTCTCTTTTCTGTTTGGGTTTAATCCCTTACCCGCTACGGGAACGTTTCATGGTGTTTTGGATGCCCGGCGCACTCATGTGTATATGCAAACGTGTGAACTGGCAGATCATGCCGTGATCTCAACGACTCCTCCCGAGATTCTTGACCTTTCGGAAGCTGAGGAACGGATAAAGCCTCAACACTATATCGCAGGAACCGGTTTAGAGCGGCTTTCGCTTCCTGTGATGAAAGACGAAAACCGACGCGGTGTGGATCACATCTCAGCCCGAAATTTGCTTCTTGCCTGGAACCACCCCGCTTTCCGCGGCTACTTTACAGAGGTAGATCCGGCCGGATTTACTCCGCATTATGTAACCATGGCTCAAGTAAATAATACCCAATTGTAAGGTTCTGATTTTAGCTTCAGCCTGAATTCGTTATTTTTAACCTTTCTGTAACCAAGAAGATACTTCATGCCCTGGTTTAAACGACAAGATTCGAACATTCAGACCGAGAAAAAGAAAGACATGCCGGAAGGAGTGTGGGTAAAAGTTCCCACTACCGGCGAGACGATTCACCGGCGCGAGCTTGAGGAGAATCTTTGGGTGGACCCGCTCAGCGGTTATCATTTTAAAATCGGAAGCAAAGAGTACTTCTCCTTTCTGTTTGATGATGGCAAATTTGAAGAAATCGGCGCTGATATTCTGCCGAACGATCCACTCGAGTTTGTGGATCGAAAAAAGTATAAGGACCGCCTGAAAGCCACACAGGAAAAAACAGGATTGAGCGACGCCTGCCGGGTAGGGGTAGGTGAAATGGAGAAAATTCCTATTGTGATTGCCTGCATGGACTTCTCCTTTATCGGTGGAAGTATGGGTTCGGTTGTAGGCGAGCGGCTGGCTCGGGCGATTGATCACGCAAGAGAGAAAAAAATACCACTCATCATTATCTCTCAATCGGGCGGCGCCCGTATGATGGAGAGTGTGCTTAGCCTGATGCAGATGGCCAAAACATCGGCCAAGCTTGCGCAACTCGACGAAGAGGGGGTACCATACATCTCTGTTATGACCAATCCAACCACCGGTGGTGTAACGGCAAGTTTTGCGATGCTGGGAGATATTAACATCTCGGAGCCGGGAGCGCTGATCGGATTTGCAGGTCCGCGTGTAATCCGGCAAACCATCGGGCAGGATCTTCCCGAAGGGTTTCAGACGGCAGAATATCTGCTGGAACACGGGTTTCTCGACTTTATTTTGCCTCGCCAGAAAATGAAAAAAAGGCTGGCTCGGTTTCTTCGGATTATTCTTCAAAAAAAATAATTCACACAGCAGGATTTGCTCTCGCTCAGAGTGCGAACAATGCCGGTCTGTAGACAACAAACCGGATACGAACGATTTAAGGCAGGCCAATGAGATTTGCAGATTATGCTAAAATTTATGTAACAGCCGGTAAAGGAGGCGATGGCATGGCCCACTTTCGGCGCGAAAAGTATGTGCCCAAAGGCGGCCCCGACGGGGGTGATGGTGGCGAGGGAGGCAGTGTTATCCTGGTGGGAAATAAACAACTGAACACCCTTCTCGATCTGCGTTACCGCAAATATATTAAAGCCAAACCGGGGGCAAACGGGCACACCTCTCGAAAGAAGGGGAAAGATGGCGCAGATGTACGCCTGAACGTGCCATTGGGTACCGTTGTATTTGATGCGGATACCAAAGAGCGGCTGGGAGAGATTACCGAGAACGACGAAAAGCTGGTGATTGCCAAAGGCGGAATGGGCGGGCTCGGAAACTGGCACTTTAAGAGTTCTGTCAATCAAACCCCTCAACACGCGCAGGAAGGAAAAGAGGGCGAAGCGCGAGCGGTTGAACTTGAGCTAAAACTAATTGCTGATGTAGGACTGGTTGGTTTCCCCAATGCGGGAAAAAGCACGCTTCTGTCGGCGCTCTCTTCAGCAAAGCCGAAGATTGCCGATTATCCATTTACCACACTGGAGCCCAATTTGGGTGTGGTTACCTTTTCTGACTATCGCAGTTTTGTGATGGCTGATATTCCCGGTATCATCGAAGATGCACACGAAGGAAAAGGGCTGGGAATTCAGTTTTTGAGGCATATAGAGCGCAATACCGTACTTCTGTTTACCGTAAGCTGCCAGAGTGATATTGCTGCCGAATACGAAACGCTGAAAAACGAGTTGAAGGCGTATCGTACCGATCTTCTCGAAAAGCCGCGCGTTCTGGCGATCACCAAAATGGACCTGAAAGAGGGATACGAACTGGACGAGCCTCATGGTATTGAAGAGGAGGGACTGAAGATTGTTGAAGTTTCATCGGCCACGGGCCACAATATGGATCAGCTAAGAGAAACGTTATGGCAAACACTACGCGAAAATGAACCAGCCGGAGAAACTGAATAGATACCTGATTGCACTGCTTCAGGTACCCGGTATTGGCGTATCCACCGCTCGCCACCTGGTTCGGATGGTGGGTCATGAACACGTTGCATCGATCTTTTCACTGCCGCCCTCCAAACTGGCATCCATTGATGGCATCGGCGAGGTGAGGGCACGAAATATTCTGAAATTTGACGATTGGAAAGCCGTCGATGACATCCTTAAAAAAACAGAAGCGGTCGGGGCGCAACTCGTGTCGTATCGTGATGAGGACTACCCCGCCATGTTACGGCAAACCTACGACGCTCCGCTTCTCCTGTGGGTTTTGGGGGATCGTTCGGCCCTGAACAAACCGGCCATCGCCGTAGTAGGAACCCGATCGCCCAGCCGATACGGAGCCAAACAGGCCAGTGAGTGGACAGAGAAACTGATACATGCCGGGTTGGCTGTGAATAGCGGGTTGGCCTATGGAGTGGATGCCATTGCCCACAGAACAACCGTTGAAGAAGGAGGGTGCACAACCGCTGTACTCGGGTCGGGCGTGGACTGGATCTACCCCGATAAAAATCGAGCTATTGCCAAACGCATGATCGATTCGGGTGGCGCGGTGATTACCGAATATCCGCCGGGAACCAAACCGGACGCCGGTAATTTTCCCGAAAGAAACCGGATCGTAAGCGGAATGAGCTACGGAACACTGGTGATTGAAAGTGGACGAAAAGGGGGGAGCATGATCACCGCCCGGCTTGCGCTTGATCAAAACCGAGATGTATTTGTAGTGCCGCATGCACTGGACTCAGCTAAAGGTGAAGGAAACAACTGGCTCATAAAAAGAGGGCTGGGCAAATTGGTGCAGACCGTGGAAGATGTGCTGGATGAACTGCCTGTAGATGCACAGCCAACGGATGGGAAGCGGGAAGAAGGCAGACACTATCAACAGATAGCGAATGAACTGAGCGAAGAGCAGCAGCGGCTTTGCGGATGGCTGCAGGAAAATGAACTACATATTGACGAGCTGTGCGCCCGCGCCGGAGAGCCTACGCACAAGTTGCTTCCGGCATTGCTGGAATTGGAAATGATAGGAGTTGTGCGCCAAAAAGCCGGTAAATACTTTGAGCTTTGTTAGGCGATGGCGATTCTGCTATTTTAAAGAATTGATTTCACAATTACGTTATCTGCCATGTTTCGAGTAGGAGATGTCATTTTATCCGAAGAGATTGCCACCCGGAAGTTCGCTTGCAACATATCCCGGTGCAAAGGGGCGTGCTGTGTTGTCGGGGAAAGCGGTGCCCCGGTTGATAAGGGCGAAATACCCGTCTTGAACAAAGCCTTTCGGAAATTAAAGGGCCGGCTGACGAGCACCGCGATTGAAGAAGTTGAACGCCACGGCGTGGTTCAAAAAAACGATAAGGGAGGGTACGAAATCACGTGTGTACCAACCGGAGAATGTATTTTCGTTGAGAAATCGGATGAGGGAATCGCCACCTGTGCCATTCAAAATGCTTTTTATAAGGGCGAATTTGGTTGGGAGAAACCTATTAGCTGCCATCTCTATCCCATCCGCCTGAAGCGAATTGCAGGGATGGAGTACGCCAACTTTGAATACATACCGGAACTCTGCTCCGGCGGATGCCTGCATGGAAGTACAACGGGCACCTACCTGTCTGATTTTTTAAAGCCGGCACTTACACGGCGCTTTGGTGAAGAGTGGGTTCGATCATTTGAGGAAGCGTGCCATACGCTGCGTATGGAGGCCGGACATGCTTAAAACCAACCAGCATTTTGGCCAGAAGCAGACGCAGCAGCAGAAACTTTCGCCCCAGCAAATTCAGTTTGTAAAACTCCTGCAGATGCCGTCTATGGGCCTGGAGCAGCGCATCAAAGAGGAGATGGAGATGAATCCCGTGTTGGAACAAGAGGCGCCCGAGGAGTTTCAGGAAATTGTGCAGGAGTCGGAACCTGATGCCCCGGAAGAGGAGGGTGAGCCCGATCCGGTAGATCAACATGAGGATATTGACTGGGATTCGTTTCTTCACAACACAGAGTATGACGGCAACACCTACTCCGGGTCGTCGGGTGGCGGAGAGGAAGAGTGGCGCGATTTGCCCAATCCCTATCACGAGTCGCTGCTCGAAGAGCTGGAACAGCAGGTGGCGCTGCTCGATCTTGATGAGGAAGGAGAGTTGATTGCCGATCAAATTATTGGCTCTCTGGATGAAGATGGCTACTTCCGGCGAGATATGGAAGCGGTAATCGATAACATTGCGTTTAATCACGGTGTGCTTGTGGGGCGCCAAAAAGTAGAAGCCGTTCGCCGGGCCATTCAGCAGCTCGAACCGGTGGGTATCGCCTCGATAGACCTGCGCGACTGTCTTCTGGCTCAGCTTAAAAATCGGGCATCCGACAGGCCCGAGTATCTGCACGCCCAGAAAATTATGGAGCATCATTGGGAGGCGTTTCAGAAAAAACATTTCGATAAACTGAGGGCCCGTCTGGAGTTGAGTGATCAGCAACTGAAGCAGGCCTTTGAGGTGATTCGCGGGTTGGACCCACGCCCCGGAGCTGTTACCAATCCCGACCAAGACAATCCGGACTATGTGGAACCCGATTTTGAAGTCCGATACGAGCCGGATGAAGAAAACGATGACGAAGGGGAGTTTTTGATAACCCTGAGTGATCGAAATGTGCCGCCACTGCGAATTTCACCGGAATACAAAAAGATGTGGGATTCTCTCAAATCCGGAGAGGGGGCATCATCCGGTGCCGATCAGAGAGCGAAAGAATTTATCCGAGAAAAGGTGGAATCGGCACAGTGGTTTATCGACTCCATTGTGCAGCGCCAGCAGACCCTGCTTAAGACGATGCGAGCCATCGTGGATCTGCAGAAAGATTTTTTTAAACATGGTGCCGGACTAAAACCGATGATTTTGAAAGATGTGGCGGCCATTATCGGGATGGATATCTCCACCGTATCACGGGTGGTAAACGGAAAATATGTACAGACCCATTTTGGGGTGTACGAGCTGAAATACTTTTTCAGTGAGGGCATTAAAACGGAAGACGGCGAGGATATTTCGAGTCGTGAGGTTAAAAACCGGCTGCTTGAAATTGTTGATAACGAAAACAAGCAATCGCCGCTTACCGATAGCGATTTAAGGAAAAAGCTGCATGAGAGTGGCTATAAAGTTGCCCGCCGAACGGTGAGCAAGTACAGAGAACAGCTCAATATTCCGGTAGCCCGCCTGCGCAAGCAGATTCTTTGATTCGCAGGTTTGCTTAGGGTACCGATAAGGCGAATCGAATCGGCTCCAGTATCTGCGGCGTAAGGTAGAGATAGAGAATAGAACCGGCGATCAAAATTACATGCAATCCCACTGTTCCCATCAGATAAAGAAAGCGATTGGAAGAGAGAAATCGGCCGGAGTCGAACGCGGCCATATTAAAGCTCGAAAACCAGATAAATAGAAACAGCACGCCCAGTGTGGGTAACCAGCGGTGCCCCACACCTGTTTCACTTACAACCACCACCAGGGTGATGATAATCAGGTTGAGCTGCAGTGGCCACGCGTAAAAATTGATCGCTTGATGCAGCTGCTTCAGCTCTTTATTACCCAGGTAAATCCATGCGATCGATATGGTTGTAAGCAGTAAAGCAGCCAGAAAGCCCATCATGAAAAACGAAAAGCTGGGTGAATATGTATAGAAAAGCACCGGAAAATAATCGCTGAGAATAGCCAACCCGTTGTTGCTTAACACCGTTTGAATGAGAATCATACAAAACAGACCAACCCCGATGGCGTGCTGCAGAGCAAGATAAACGCCCGGCATGGCGTGCCTGTAGCGCTGGTCGGCCACGTCTTCCACAAAAAAGGAGTGGTGTACAAAATAGCGCAGGTTCGACTGCCGAAATACCGGGTGAAACCGAAGCATCAGTGCCGTGATGGCCCACATTAGAAAAATGAGCAGCACCGGCATGTTGATACCCGCATCGGCCGGACCGGGTGCGGGCAGCGGGAAGGTGAAGGCATCTCCATTCATATACCGCTGAAAAATCGGTTTAAATTCCGGCCGGTTCTGCAACAAAGCTGCCGTCCATTTGCCTGGAAGCACGATCACCGAGTTTTCATAGCTGCGCGATGCATGGAGCAGCTTCTCCAGTACCTGAAGGTCATTTCGCAACGACGATTCCGGTAAAAAATGTGCAACAGGAGAAGAGAGTTCATCACCGGTGCTTCCCTGGATTTGCACCGAAACAAATTGAAACGGTGGTAAGGCACTTTCTGCCGGGAAATAGGTATGATAGTATCGCTGAGTGGAGTTTCCCAGCTCCAGCGAATCCGTTAAAGCAGCGGCTATGCCGGGAAACTCGGGATGGCGGCTGTTTGGATAATGGAACAGGCTTGCGGCTAAGACGCGATCGCCATAGACACCGGAAAGCCTGTTGAACCGACCCTGCAGTCCGGCGGCCATTCCGGAAATCCGGTTTTGACTAAAAGCGGCTGTTGCATGAGGTTCGCCAACGGAGAGAAAGAAGAAGAACGGATGATCATCCGGCAGCTGTACCGGAAGCACATCCTCAATTTCAAGAATAAGAATGCCCATCTCAGAGGCCAGCTGCAACTGCTGTTCTATCTGCTGGGGTGAGCTGTCTGCTGCGATGGAGAGAGCAAGGCGGTTACCCGAGCGTTGATCACGCTCGGCTGCCTCCCCAACCGGGTAAGAATCAGCTGCAAATAGAGTGGCAGCTGCAAACAGCAGAAGATGTATCAAAAGAAGCCGCTATTTTTTAATGTTAATGGTGCGTTCAATCGCCAGATTACGAGTCTCTTTAAACGTAGAAAGCACAATGTTAGAGCGGGTACGGGTTACACCACTCCACGATTGAATCAGAGAGAGAAATTTCTCGAGGGTTTCTGTATTTCTGGTGCGTAATTTTAGAATGTGGGAACCGTCGCCCGTAATAGAATGACACTCCTGCACTTCAGGGTGCTCGGAAATTTTTTCAACAAACGACTCGTATTGCTCTGAGCCGTCCACCTCCACGAAAATAAATGCGGTAATGTCGAAGTTAAAGAGCTTGGGATCCAAAATGGCGTTATAGCTACTGATCAGGCCTCTCTCTTCCAACTTACGCATACGCTCAGAAACGGATGGAACCGACAGGTGCACAATCTCAGCTATGGTATTCCGCTGTGCCCGGCCATCTTTTTGGAGATGGTTTAAGATTTTGACATCCGTTTCGTCTAGTGTAAACTCCATATATCCGTGCTCCTTATATTTCTAATTATTAAGGAAAATATCTTTAAAAAGTTAGGAATACAACGCCCTGAGTGAGAAAAAAGTGCAGATTATAGGTTTCCAATCGGTTTTCGTGTAAAAGGTTGTTAGACGCTTTCATGATGCTTCCGGTCGGTTGGTGTTTGTCTTTCTGCCGCGACCATTTTGGAGAAGTCGCAGCCAATTCCTTTTTCTTTCATTTCATTAGCCTCGTATCTTCCACTCTTTCTCTAAAACCTGTAGAAACGATATTCATGCTCGACATTTCATTTATTCGCGAACATGCCGATTTGGTTCGGCAAGGAATGATCAACAAGGGAGAGTCCAATACGGAGCTCGTGCAGAAGGCTATTGATCTGGATGAAGCGTGGCGGGCTCTGGTAACCAAAGGCGATCGGTTACGGGCCGAAAGCAACGCCAAAGCGAAACAGATTGGGCAGCTTATGGGCGAAGGGAAAAAAGAGGAAGCGCAGGCTATTATTGCGGAGACCGGCCAGGCCAAAGAGGAGATCAAAAAAGCAGAAAAAGAAGCCGAAGAAAAGCGGGCAGAGCTGGATCACGTATTGCTTCGAATTCCCAACGTCCCCGATGCCGATGTACCGGTGGGCCATTCTGAAGAGGACAATGCAGTACACCACACGTGGGGCGATCCGCTTGTTCAAGACTTTCGAAAACCCCACTGGGATATAGCCGATGCGAAAGGGTGGATCGATTTTGAGCGGGGTGTAAAAGTGACCGGCGCAGGGTTTCCATTCTATGTCGGAAAAATGGCCAAACTGCAGCGCACCCTCATTAACTTCTTTCTCGACAGAGCCGAGCAAGCCGGCTACACGGAGCTGCAGGCGCCCTATTTCGTAAATGAAGATTCTGCCCGCGGCACGGGGCAAATTCCGGATAAAGAAGATATGATGTATGAGGTGCCGCGTGATGAGTTTTTTGCGATTCCCACAGCCGAAGTGCCGGTTACCAATTTTCATCGGGATGAGATTTTAAGTGAAGCCGATCTGCCGGTTTACTACTCAGCCTACACCCCGTGCTGGCGCCGGGAAGCGGGCAGCTATGGCAAGGATGTTCGCGGGCTGAACCGGCTGCATCAGTTTGATAAGGTAGAGCTGGTGAAGATCGTGAACCCTGCCGACTCGAATGCCGAGCTCGAATCTCTTCGTGAGCATGCCGAGAGCCTTCTGCAGGAGCTGGGCCTTGCGTATCGCACCTTGCTTATGTGCACGGGCGATATGGGATTTACCCAAACCAAGAAGTACGATCTCGAAGTATGGAGCCCCGGGCAGCAGCGCTGGCTGGAGGTGAGTTCCTGCTCCAATTTTGGATCGTTTCAGGCGCGCCGAATGCAGTTACGGTATCGCTCGGGTGATCAAAAAACAGAAATGCTGCATACATTAAACGGCTCCGGACTCGCCCTGCCGAGAGTGGTGGCGGCATTGATAGAAACCCATCAAACCGAACAGGGAGATGTGGTATTGCCTGATGCGCTGCAACCGCTTATGGAAACTGAGAAAATATAGTATATTACCGGCTCAACCATAGCTAAATAGATGGAGGAGCAGTATGTGGAATGTATTTCACCGGCTGTTGCTTGTCTCGTTTGGGCTGTTTTTTATGGCGGGATGTGCAACCGTCTATGTGCCAAATTCGGCACATACCAACATGATGAGCGAGAAGGGAGAGCTGCACGCTTCGGTTCAACTCGGAACCCAAGGCGGAGATATTATGCTTGGCTACGCTTTATCCGATCAATTCGGGCTTGTGGGCTCGTACTCGGGAAGTGAGGAGTTCCAAAACGGCGAGCAAACCGGTAGCCACGATTACGGCGAAGCGGCTCTGGTTTTTTTCCCGCAAATAAAAGGCCCTGTTCAGGCAGAATTTCTTGGCGGGATTGGATTTGGCAATGCCATGGGAGAGTCGTCAATTCTCGGGGTTGATCGGATTGTAGAAGGTGATTACAGCCGACCCTTTCTTCAAGGCAACCTCAGTGTGAATACGACCTCGTTTTTCCGTGCGGGTGTGGCCACCCGATTTGCACATGTCAACTTTACCAATCTTGAAAGCACGGCTGATCTCACCGGGCTTGATACCTCCGCACTGTTTTTTGAACCTACGGCTTTTGTGCAGCTTGGAAGAGGGCTTTTTCGGGTAGAATCTCAATTCGGTATTTCCGAGCCGATGTTCAAAAGCATCGACGACCTTGCGTTTGAGCATGAACCGGTTCGCTTTTCGATTGGGGCACGTTTCTTGTTTAATCTGTAGAGCACTACCTGCCGCTTTGTGCCATCGCGGCCGTGCAGAGCATCGGCATGTTCTGCGCGGCTGTTTTTTGGAACGGGTTGCATCTCTTATATTGGCACATTGTGCAAATCAAATCAGATCAACCCATCCTCATGAAAACGACCTTCACCATTCTGCTTAGCCTATGGCTTACACTGCCGCTGCTGGCTCAAAAGCGTGCCATGACCACCGATGATATTATCAACATGGATCAGATCGGTTCGGCAATGATTTCGCCCGATGGATCATCGGTTGTGTACAGTGTATCGACCCTGAATTGGGACGATAACAAACGCGATACAAAGATCTATGTGATACCGGCCGATAGCGGGGCGGCGTATCAATACATTGGTGAAGCCGGGGGCAGTGATCTGAAATACTCACCGGATGGGAAATTTATCTCCCTAAAAAGAGCGGTAGACGAAAAACAGCACCTCTTTCTGCTGCCAACCGCCGGCGGGGAGGCGGTTCAGCTAACCTCGCACAAAAACAGTATTGGGTCGTACGAATGGGGCGAGGACAGCCAAACGATCTACTTTCTGTCAGACGTACCGCGTTCTGCCGAGGAAGAAAAAGAGCATAAGGCCGGCTACGATCATCTTTTTGTGGATGAGCCGCCGCACGGTCAAACCGAGGGGAACTGGAATCATCTCTGGTCATTCGATATAAGCGAGAAAGAAGAGTCGCAGCTCACGCACGGCGATCTGATCATTGGGAGTTTTTCCGTGTCACCCGATCAGCAGCGTGTGGTGTACACCGCCCGTTTCGAAAATCGCCGCAATCAACAATACAAGTCGGAACTGTTTCTTCTCGCGTTGGGAGATACCGTTGCCGTGCAGTTAACGGAGAATGAAGTACCGGAAAGCAGGGTTCAATGGCTGCCGGATAACCGGCATATTTTATTTTTGGCGCCCAGCAACCGCGAATGGGAGCTGCGGCAGAGCAAGCTGTGGCGCATGGATGTAGAAGCCAAAGAGGCAGAGATGATATCGGGACAGTACAGCGGCAATATAGGGCAGCTCTACTTGTCGCCGGATGGAGATCGCGCCTATTTTTCGGGCAATGTACGCACCGATAGCCACCTTTTTACTCTTCACCTGGAAGATGGGTCGGTGCGTCAGCTTACCGATCGGCCCGGATCTGTTCAGCTTCAGGATATGAGCCGGGACAGAACCGTTGCTCTTTTCCGGTACGAAGATGTCCAAACACCCCCCGATCTGTACACTGCAAGGCTGTCTGATGGGTTTTCGCAAACGCGCCTCACCGACCTCAACCCGATGGTGCGAGACAGTTTGATTCTCGCCAATTATGATCTGGTGACCTGGAATAGTTCAGACGGCCTTGAAATTGAGGGGTTAAAGTATACACCTCAGAATCTGGAGCCGAACGCATCGGCGCCGTTGCTGCTACATATTCACGGCGGCCCGGCCGGTGTATTTCGAAACTCTTTTAGTCCGCAATACCATGTTTGGGCCGGGCTTGGGTATGTGCAGCTTGCTCCGAATGTGCGGGGGAGCACGGCGTACGGCGATGAATTTTTACGGGGAAATATGTTCGACATAGGAGACGGAGACTACGAGGACTTGATGAGTGGGGTAGACAGGCTAATTGAAGAAAACTGGATTGATGAGGAGAAGCTAGCGGTGCGCGGCTGGAGTTATGGAGGCATTTTAGGTGGGGTTACCATCACCAAAACAGACCGTTTCAAAGCGGCATCCCTGGGTGCGGGAGTGTTCGACTGGACCTCGGAATACGCTATGGGCTTTAACCATGATGTTCGCCTCTGGTATATTGGCGGCGAACCGTGGACCAATCCTGAAGGCTACAGAAACCGCTCGGCAGCTATGCATGCGGATCAGGTAACAACCCCCGCGCTATTCCTGCACGGCAGCCGCGACCGGGTCGATACCCCGCAACAGAGTCTGATCTTTTTCACCTTTCTGAAAGATATCGGAAAGGTAGATACGCGTTATATCGAGTTTAAGCGGGAAGGCCATGGCATTCGCGAACCGCGAAACCAGCGAACCCGGGACATTGAAGAGATTCGATGGATTCAGAAATATACGCTTGGTCTGGATTGGGAGCCGTGGGAGCGCAGATCAAACACCGGCAACGAAAACGATGACGAATCGTGACAGCGTGCAGCGAATCTCTTCGGAATTAATTGTATGATTGAATGGATTACCAATAATCGATGGAATATTGTTGCGGCTCTGGCGCTGCTTTTACTTGCTGCAAGAGTTGATTCGGTGTTTTATCACGAAGCGGCCACGTTGGGAATTGTGACGGCACTTTTGCTCTTTGTGCTGGGCTTTCGAAAAGCATCTGCTGAAGCCGCAAAACCCATTACAATTACAGACGGATTTTTTGTTGTAATGATTTCTGCTCTGTTAACGGCTCTGTATTGGATTCGGGCGTGGGATCAGCTTCCCTCCGGCATATTGATAGAGCCGCTCTATAAAATGATGATGGGTTTCGGGTTTTGGTGGCCTGGGCTTCTGTTCACCTCACTCATGCGCAACAAGGGGGAAGGGTGGCGGCCGCACAGCAAACAGCGATTTTTGCACATTTCAGGCCTCGGCTTCGGAGGGAGCCTGCTTGGGTTGCTGATTTTTTATCTGGTGTAACCAGATATCGCGGAGGTTACGCCACGGCGTACAGTTTCTCTTCCCGAAAGTTTAGCAGCAGCTCCAGCACCGGTTGCATCTCTTTCTTATCCATTATTTGGGCACGCAGCTTTTTCCCGTTCCGTATACCCTTCAAATACTGGCCGTAATGTTTTTTCATGATGATGACGCCGTAGCGCTCTCCGTGGTGGGCAACGGATAACCGAAGCTGTTCCGCGCACACCTCGAGCCGCTCCCGTACGGTTGGCTCGGGGAGCAGTTCGCCGGTTTCAAGGTAGTGCCGGGTCTGTTTAAAAATCCACGGATTGCCAATGGCACCCCGCCCGATCATGACTCCATCCACACCGGTTTCATCAAACATCTGCTTTGCATGCTCGGGTGAGGTTACATCACCGTTGCCGATGATCGGAATCGTAACACCGGGGGTCTCCTTGATTTTCTTCAGCCACTCCCAGCGGGCTTCCCCTTTGTATTTCTGAGCACGTGTGCGGGCATGTACGGTTAGTGCTTTAATACCCACATCCTGCAACATCCTTGCTACCTCGCAGATGCGAATGGTGGAATCGTCCCAGCCAAGGCGGGTTTTTGCGGTTACGGGAAGGTTGCCGGCGGCATCTACCACGGTACCGGCCATACGCTCCATCATATCAAGATCTTTCAGGCAGGCTGAACCTGCTCCCTTTTTGACAATTTTATAAACCGGGCACCCAAAATTGATGTCAACCAGATCGGGGTTGTTGGCCACAGCTACTTTGGTGGCCCCCTCCATCGCTTCCTCGCATCCGCCAAAGATCTGAATGCCAAACGGGCGTTCCGCCTCTTCATAACTCATTTTATGCAGGGCAATATCGGAGTCGCGGATGATCGCCTCAGAACTGATGAATTCTGTGTAGACCATATCAGCACCCATTCGCTTGCAAATCTGACGAAACGGGGAGTCGGATACATCCTCCATGGGAGCAAGCAACAGGGCATTGGATGGCAATTGTATAGAATCAATCTTCATAAGAGGGTGGTAGGATATATGGAAACGCTTTTCTGTACTACAGGCGCGGGTTGTGAATGTAAAGTTTCACATGTTGTTAACATGCGGCTGAACTTGGTCGATAAATAGCCATTTGATCCATTAAAACGTATATTAACAGGCTGTAAATAACAGCTAACGAAAGTTACGACAAAATAATATGGCACTCAAAATTAGCGGAATCGAAGAACTATTAGGCAAAGATGCGGATAATCTCTTGTCTCACGTTTGTAAAACCATCCCGGCGTCTGATCTTCACCTACCGTCGCCAACCTATGTAGATGATACATGGGCACACTCCGATCGCGGCAATCGTGTATTGGTAAACCTCGAGAGAATGCTGAACCACGGCCGCCTCGGTGGCACCGGATATCTTTCTATTTTGCCGGTTGATCAGGGCATTGAGCATAGCGCAGGTGCATCCTTTGCGAAAAACCCGGCCTACTTTGATCCTGAAAAAATTGTTGAGCTGGCCATTGAAGGCGGGTGTAATGCGGTAGCCTCCACGTTTGGCGTGTTGGCCTCTGTGAGCCGAAAATATGCACACAAGATTCCGTTTCTGGTAAAAATTAACCACAACGAGCTGCTTACCTTCCCAAACACCTACGACCAGATTATGTTTGGCACGATTGAGAAGGCGTTCGATATGGGTGCAGCGGCAGTAGGAGCAACCATCTATTTCGGTTCAGAAGAGTCGAACCGCCAAATTGTAGAAGTAGCCGAAGCCTTCGAATACGCACACGAATTGGGCATGGCTACCGTGCTCTGGTGCTACACCCGTAATTCAGGGTTTAAAGTGAACGGAACCGATTACCACACCTCTGCCGATCTAACCGGGCAGGCCAACCACCTCGGTGTAACCATAGGAGCCGATATCGTGAAGCAGAAACTGCCAACCAACAACGGCGGTTATAAAGCTCTGAACACCGGCGATTCCTCTTACGGCAAATTGGATGAGCGCATTTACACCGAGTTAACTACCGATCATCCGATCGACCTGACACGTTATCAGGTAGCCAACGGTTACATGGGCCGCGCGGGATTGATCAACTCCGGGGGTGCATCGGGCAGCGACGACTTTGCCGACGCTGTTCGTACTGCAGTCATTAACAAGCGGGCTGGCGGAATGGGACTCATCAGCGGCCGCAAGGCGTTTCAACGCCCAATGGACGAAGGCGTAAAACTCCTGAACTTCATTCAGGATGTGTACCTGAGTGATGAGATCACGGTTGCCTAACCAATCTTCATAAACGGCAGCTTTCATCCAACATGATGAGAGCTGCCATTTTTTTAAAATAGCCTGCTTTTTGACGAAAACTGCTACAAATAACGGAAACGGTACAAGCCTGATTTCCGTCAAATATATTGTGATTTCCATTGGGCTGAGCATGCTCAGCATGGGGATTGTATTCTATTTGACCTACACGCCCGGTGTGTTCGACCATCTCGCCCCGAAACGATTACCCGGCTTGTTTATAGCCATCGGGGTAATGCTGCTTAAAGTCTGTTTCACGGCGGCCAAGCAGCGTGTACTGTCAGACCGGGAGCTGAGCTGGCCCGCTTCCTTCCGCATTGCCCTTACCTGGGATTTTGCGTCGGCCGTAACGCCTTCTACCATTGGCGGATCACCCGCCGCTACCTACGCCATGACACGCGAAGGAATCAAACTCGGGAAAGCTTCTGCCATTGTACTTTACGGCGTGCTGCTCGATCAGTTCTGGTACGCGCTGGCCGTTCCCATCCTTATTCTGGCGGGATTTTATTTCGAGGTTCTGCCACCCGAAATCGGACTTGTAGGCAACCTGACGATGGTATTCATCTACACGTCACTGTTGCTTTTTGGTGGATTCTTAACCTACGGCTTGATGGTGAACCCCAGCGCCTTTAAGAAATTTGTGAACCGAATTTTCCGATGGCCGTATCTGAACCGTTATGCGGATAAAGTGAATGCAGAAGCCGAGCATCTGGAAGATCACTCCTATCAGTTACGTGATAAACCATTGTCCTTTTATCTAAAAGCCTTTTTTTACTCTACCATGAGCTGGCTTTGCAAGGTTGCACTGCCGGTCATCGTCATACTGAGCCTGCTGCCCGCCAATGAGATCTTACTGGTGCTGCGCAGCCTCGCGATGAATCTCGCGTTTCTGGTAATTCCAACACCCGGTGGTTCCGGCGGGGTGGAGGGGCTTTTTGTACTGTTTCTGGGCCCGCTGATCGAGCGCACTTCCTTTATTGGCCTGGCGGTGTTTGCATGGCGCATCATCACCTATTACATCAGCATCGGTGTAGGGATTTTTGCAACCATGTGGTATGTGAACCATAAGGTATCTGAGATCAAAGAGAAAAACAGTTCTGCAGCTGCATAAACATGGCGCGTTCAACCACCGAATATATCTGTCAGGAATGCGGCTACTCTTCTCCGAAATGGCTTGGTTCGTGCCCATCTTGCAGTGAGTGGGATACCTTTCAGGAGCGCCAAAAAGAAGTGTCAAAACCTACGGCGCGACACAAAGTAGAAGCGTCTGTAAGCGGTGAAAAGGCCACACCGTTGCGCCTGGACGAGGTGGAGGTGTCCGATTCCGATCGTATGCCTACCGGAATTCGGGAATTTGACCGCGTATTGGGTGGGGGACTTGTGAAGGGCTCGTTTTTACTGCTTGGCGGTGATCCCGGCATTGGCAAAAGCACACTGATGCTGCAGCTGGCCAAGGTGCAGCCCGGCTGGACCATTCTCTATGTGGCGGGAGAGGAATCACCGGCGCAAATTAAACATCGCGCCGAACGACTTGGTGTAACCGACAGTTCGTTGCTGGTGTATGCCGAATCGGATGTACAGCGGGTGGTGGAAGAGGCTAAACGGCTAAAGCCCGACCTGGTGGTTATTGACTCTATTCAGACCCTCTATAGCTCGAATCTGAGCAGTTTGCCCGGCTCAGTACAGCAGATTCGGGAGTGTTCGGCCATTTTGCAAAAGCTGGCCAAGCGTGATCACATAACCACACTGCTGATTGGCCACGTCACCAAAGACGGCGACATTGCCGGGCCAAAAATTTTGGAGCACACGGTAGACACTGTGCTCTATTTTGAAGGGGATACCGGACAGTTCTATCGCATTCTTCGTACGGTGAAAAATCGCTTCGGAGCAGCACAGGAGGTGGGCGTGTTCGAGATGAATGAGACGGGCCTGCATGAGGTAGCCAATCCTTCAATTCTGTTCACCTCAGGTGCCGATGCAGGGGTGAGCGGTACCTGCCTGACCTGTATCATGGAAGGGTCGAGGGCGCTGCTGGTAGAGGTGCAGGCACTGGTAACGCCGGCGGCATACGGTACACCTCAGCGCACGGCTAACGGCTTCGATCAAAAGCGGTTGTCTCTGCTGCTTGCCGTGTTGGAGAAAAGAGCGGGCGTGCCGCTAAACGGACAGGATGTGTACCTTAATATTGTGGGCGGATTAAAGATTCACGATCCGGCCGCAGATCTTGCTGTTCTCACAGCACTCACGTCAAGTTACAGAGAAAACCCTGTACCGGAACGTACGGTCATATTCGGGGAAGTGGGTCTGGGAGGGGAAGTGCGGAAACTCCCGTTTGTGAATCAGCGCTTGCTTGAAGCAGAGAAGATGGGACTGCACACAGTTTGGATGCCTGAGGCCGCCAAGGTGCAATCATCACTGACGATGCGCACCATGAACCATGTGCGGGAACTGGCCAGAGAACTGGCTTAGTAGTTTTCCCGCTGTCGGCGCCGTTCTTCGCGAACACTCTTTTTCAGGGCTTCACGCCGCTCTTCAGACGGCTTGGTAAACTGCTGGCGATCGCGGTATTCGTTCAATACGCGTGCACGGGTTACCATCTTCTTGAAGCGATTGATCGCCCGGTCGATGCTTTCGTTGTCTTTTACGTTAACTCCGATCATAAAAACATTGGTTTTTTGTATTATGTTACAGTCTTCAAAGATAGGGAATGATTTCAATAAAATACAGTGTCTGCTGTAAAGAAAGTTTCTTTTTAGTCTCAATTACCCCAATGCGTTTTATTCAAACTTTGCAGTCTCTTTTTCGTTCGCCCCGGCAGGTTGTTGATCCTTTTGTGGCGGGGGAAGACTCTCCCTTTATGCATCCGGCGTGGTTCTGTCTGGCTCCCGCCGTGGTTGTGACCATTCTAAACGCGTTCTTTATCGATTTTTCCCCTCTTGCAGAGATGCCGGTAGAGCAGGGTGATGATCCTGCTTTGGGCGATCTGCTTTACTGGCTCCAGCTTGTAAACATTCGGGTGTTCACACAATTTCTGCCCCTTCTGGTTGCTACACTGCTGGTGCCGATGCTGGCTTTGGGCACTCTTATCTTTCTGCGCGACGAACTGGACGGGTTTTACCATGGGCTTGTTCTTTTTGCATATGGTGCCGGTGCGGTTTGCACGGGCCTGCTATTGCTGTTGCCCGTCTGGTGGTTTTCTCCCCTGCCGATCTACGAAACGTCGATGTATTCGGTGCTTCCCGCCGCGCTGATATCGTTTATCTATTTGATGATATTGCGCCGTTATCTGCAACCCGACAGTATCATGAGCTGGATTCGAATGATCTCTGCGTACGCTTCGGGATATATTTTCTACTCGCTGATCGCCGGATTTCTGGCCGGGCTACTTGGGTTCTTTGCGTTTTGGATTGCTGAGGTGATGGCCGCCATGCAGGCTACCTGACCCGGTTCAGAAGAAAACGCGGTGGTAGTTCGTACTCCATAGCCCCGAGGGCAAACAGTGCGTAATCGTATCGGGAGGGATCATCGGAATCGAGTAGTAACAGGCTCTTTTGAAGTTCCTCTACGGCCCTCCAATCGTTGGTTTTCCGCGCCAGAAGGCCGTAGCGTCGCGCCTGTCGGGCTACATGCACATCAAACGGAACGACCAGCCTCGATGTTGGAAAAAAAGTCCATATTCCGGGGTCAACCGGGCTGTTTTGGCGGCTGCACCAGCGCAGATACATGGCCATTCGCTTGGCCGTACTTCCGCCGAGGGGATCGGAGATGTGTTTTGCCGCCCGGGCGGGAAAGGGATCTGCCAACGAAGTAAACGACCGCTTGAAATCGGACAGCAAGCGCGCAATGGAGCCGTCCCCATTGTGATGCAGCGTTTCCCAGTAGTTTTCAAAATCGGGATGGGTACGATACACTTGTTTCATCGCACGCATGTAGGTGTCGATGTCGGCCGGTTTAAAGGTTCGATGCCGAAAACCGGAAAAGAGATCCCGGTCGCGAACGGAGTAATTCATCACGCAGTCGTAAGGCCGGTAGTCCATCCGCCGCAAAAGGTCATCCGTTTTGTTGATGACGATATCGCGCCGCCCCCAGGCAAAAAGTGCGGCAAAAAATCCGGCAATTTCCCGGTCTCTCTTATCGGCGAAGGCGTGCATGAACTGCACCGGATCATCATCAATAAAGGACGGTTTCTCCACCGCTTTCTGCAGCCGATCGAGATGCGGCTTTAATTCAAGAAGCAGGGCATAAGAGCGTTTGCGAAGCATCGGGCTATTCCGGTCTGTTTTCGGCTCGCCGCGCCTCCGGGCGATTCTGCTGCAACGCCTTTACAAGCTCTTTGTTGGCTTTAGGAAACGGATAGGTGTCCAGCTCGTCGACCGTAACCCATCGCAGCTGCTGGCTCGATTTTGGCCGGGGCTTGCCCGATTGAATAGAACAAAGGTAGGCGTGCAGCGTAATTTTAAAATGGGAATAGGCGTGCTTAACGGTTAACACTTTATCCAGTACGTCAACCACCACATCCAGCTCTTCGTGCAGTTCGCGCGCCACGGTGTCCCGCAGGGATTCACGCTTCTCCTTTTTTCCGCCGG
Organism: Balneolaceae bacterium; assembly: GCA_047921075.1. GTDB lineage: Bacteria > Bacteroidota > Rhodothermia > Balneolales > Balneolaceae > JBLRWS01. Next base: position 31,450 of record JBLRWS010000012.1, read on the forward strand.
GAAACTCCCACAGTCCGCCCAGCATCGCTTCTTCAGGCCGCTGCGCAATGAGCAGCTTGCCCTCTTCATCAACCGGAATACCAACGCCTATGGTGTGATGAGGAACTTTTTTGGCTTTCGATTTAAAAGGCAATTTGTGAACGGTACCGTTGTGATATGCGGTGCATGATGCACTTACCGGGCACTTGATGCAAGACGGTTGATCGGGTGTGCAGATGGTGGCGCCAAGCTCCATCACGGCCTGATTAAAATCGCCCGGGCGATTTTTCGATAGGGCGTCATCAGCCAGCGCCTGAACGGTACGCTTCGTTTTGCCGGAGCGAATATCCTCACCAATGCCGAAAAAACGGGCAAAGACGCGCAATACGTTACCATCTACCACCGCTTTCGGTTCCTGGAAGGCGATACTGCTGATGGCCGCCGCCGTATAAGGCCCGATTCCTTTAAGAGTTAGCAGCTCATCGTAGGTTCCGGGTAGCTCTCCATCGTATTGATCGCGGACGGTTTTAGCTGCTTGATGGAGATTTCGGGCGCGGGAGTAGTACCCAAGCCCTTCCCAGCATTTCAGCACCTCCTGCTGATCAGCGTCGGCCAGATCGGTTACAGTCGGGAAAGAGGAAAGAAAACGTTCGTAGTAGGGAATAGCGGTATCGACCCGCGTTTGCTGAAGCATAATTTCAGATACCCAAATGCGGTAGGGATCTCCGGTTTTGCGCCAGGGTAAATCGCGCTGATGCGCATCGTACCACGTCAGTAATCGGTCTTTGGGAAAGCTGCTCACAGCGAATCGTTATCGGAATCAAACAGAGCATCATCATCACCTTCAGCCTGTTCAACCTCCACCACGCGCAGAGAATATTCCTGAGAAGCGGCCGCGCCAAATTGGTCGGTAGCAATTACCTGAAAACGGTGCTGGCCTACTTGCCGGATGTTTGGAGTCCAGCGGAACTGACCGGTTCGTTCATTCAGGGTTGCGCCTGAAGGGAGGTCTACGCCGAGGTATCGAATCAGGTTACGGTTTGGTCCGTCGGGATCCACAGCGCGAATTTCAAAATCGAACACATCACCAACGGGAATGGAGACCTCACGAGCGGGTGAGAAACGGGGCGGTGCGTTAAACGGGCGCAGATCTACGGTAAATTCAACGGAGTGCGACTGGCCATCGGCCGTGGTGGCTGTAACGCGAAATGTTTGCTGCCCGGTTTGGTTGGCTCTTGGTTGCCAATGGAGCGAGTTGCCGCGAATACGGGCGTTATCTACAGAGCCGGTATAGCTCAGGTTGATGGATGTCCGATCGCCGGGGAGTGATTCAAATTCGATGGGTACAAGCAGCGCCCGTGGAAAAGGCAGTGTGCGATTGGGGATCTCCTTCAGTGTAAGGCGCCCGTTTGCTGGAGAAGCTGAAGAGGTTGCTGTTTGCCCGCTGGATTCGATCACCGGAAAGAGACTGTTAAATTCGGTGATCCACAGTTTATCTCCCGTAACGGTGAAGAGATTTCCCGCTTCCGGATCATCTTTCCATCGGGTGAACGATTCGCCCGGAGCGCCAATCCAGAGATCACGCTCTGAAGTGGATACAATCAGGGTTTGATCGCGATCCCGATAATGGAGATTGACAACCGAATGCCGTACATCAGCGATTTCGCGAAGGGAACCATCGGCATTGATCAAGTAGATGCGACCGCGCGAATCGCTCCCTATCAGCTCCCCTTCGGTGAGAAAAATACGGGCGAGCGGGCGGTTAAGCTGTATCCTCTGCTGATGAGATACCGAACCTGCAGATGCATCCCGTACATACAGATCCAGATGGGTGTCACCGCTAAGTACATACAGATCGCGGTGGTTGTTGCCGGCCAGCGATTGAACACGGTTGTTCTGGAAGCGGCCCGGATCAAATGGTTCGGGGGGCGAATCTACACTTTCGGGGCTTTCGAGGCTCAGCGTTCCCAGCTCTCCGTTTCCCATAGCAATAAACAACTCATTCCCCAGGCGTTGTACATCAACAGGTGGTGCCGGGAGCACTGTGGATGAGTAGACACCCAAAATGGAGGTCGGCTCTACCACCGTCAGGCGGCGTCCCTGTCCGTAGAGGTAAGCGAAGCGCACATCCGCATTGAGCTTGTTTCCACGCCGCTGCATGCCGGTTGAGGAGTAGAGCCATTGCAGGGAATCGCTGTGTGCACGAAACACAACCAGCCCTTCTTCCTGCGACAGCACATAGAGATGGGTGGCTGAGCTTTCGATATTGATAATGTCGGGAATGTCGAGCCGTTCACGGACATCTTGCGTCCATTGGGCTGTTGCAACGCCGGCAGCGCCCAGTACCAGAAATACAGTAAGTAGAGATGCAGAAAGAAGCCGCTTGTTAGTCATACGTTCAGTTAAATTAGAGCCAGTCGTTTTGTTTATACCAGCGGAGCGTTCGGGATACACCCTCTTCGAGCGAATATTCGGGTTCGAAGCAGAGCTCTTTTTGTGCTTTATCAATAGCGCAGGTCCACTCGAGAACCATCTCGTTTGCTTTCTCACGGTTTACTACTGGATATGTACCAAACAGTGTGGCGGTTGTTTCGATGGCAGCGGCTATTTTTTTTACCCAGGCCGGTTTTATTTTAATAGCCAAGCTCTTTTTACCCAACACTGTTTCGGTAATGGTTTTGATCTCATTCCAACAGGTGTCTGGCTTACCGCTAATAAAATAGGTGTGTACTCCGGGGGTTTCCAGAGCGCTTGCTTTGTAGATACCCTGAATAACATCATCTACATACACCATCGAGAGCCGTGGATGTTCGCCCGAGCCCACAATGGGTGCAACACCTTTGCTCATCATTTTGAACAGGGTAAAAATCTGATCTTCCCGGGGGCCATACACCGCCGGAGGGCGTAAAATTTTGATCGACATACCATCCGGGGCGATGTTATGGATCATTTTTTCCATTTTCATTTTGGATCGTCCATACATGCTCACCGGCTCCATCGGGTCGTTTTCGTTACGGGGTCGCTCCCCGCTCGGCCCTGCCGCTGCAAGAGAGGACAGAATCACAACATTTTTAACCCCCGATTTTTCAGCAAGGCGAATCAGGTGCTCGGTAGCATCCACGTTGGCGTGGTCAAACTCTTTTTGAGTTTTGGCCATCACCAGTCCGGCCAGATGAAATATCACATCTACATCTGCCAGTGCTTGTTGAATTTCCTGAATGGCATGCAGGTCGCCATCAACGCGGGTGTAGGGTTTGCCTTCGAGCCATTTTTCACGGCTTCGTACCAGACATTTTACCTCACTGTACGATTTATCGGCAAGAAGTGCATCCGCCAGATGGCTGCCGATAAATCCTGTGGCACCGGTAACAAAAGCCTTCATAAAATTGTATATTCGATGTGCTCGTTTTGCAAATGAGGATGTGAAAATATACAAATATGTCAACTGCTAATAAAACCTAATGGATCAATTTCGGGTAGCTCTCTTCAGCGGTAATTACAATCATATTCGAGATGGCGTATCCCTTACCCTGAATCGCATGGTAGGTTTTATGCAGCAGCACGGGGTTGAGTTTTTGATCTTTGCCCCAACCAAGCCGGAACCCGCCTTGGAGCATAACGGCACGCTGGCTTCTGTACCCTCTAAATCGATACCCGGCCGGCCCGAATACCTGATCAGTACCGGATTGCCAGCCGACCGTATTGAAAAACTGGAGGCTTTTAAGCCCGATCTGGTACACATCGCCACACCCGACATTCTGGGGTACAAAGCACTGAAATGGGCACAAGCCAATAATGTGCCGGTGGTGTCTTCTTTCCACACCCATTTCGCAAGTTATTTGAAATATTACAAGCTTCAGATGCTGGAGCCGCTTGGGTGGGCTTACTTTCGCTGGTTCTACGCTCAGTGCGAACAGGTGTATGTGCCCACGCCATCCATGGCTGAAGAGCTGGAGAAGCAAGGCATCGAAACCGATTTGCGAATTTGGGCACGGGGCATTGAGACCGACCGGTTTGGGACCGAAAATCGATCAGAGCAGTGGCGAAAGGAGCTCGGATTTAAAGAAGGCGATCTGGTTATAACCTTTATTTCCCGCCTGGTCTGGGAGAAAAACCTGCGCATTTACGCCAACGTTGTGAATCGGTTAATGGAAAAGCATGATCACGTAAAAGGGCTTGTGGTGGGTGATGGGCCGGCGATGGAAGAGATGAAGCAGATGATGCCGAAGGCTGTATTTACAGGTTTTTTAACCGGCAAGGAGCTTTCCACGGCATACGCAAGCAGCGATCTGTTTCTGTTTCCATCCGATACGGAAACATTTGGCAACGTCACACTCGAAGCGATGGCAAGTGGACTCCCCTGCGTGGTTGCCGATGCAGTAGGCAGTAAATCGCTGGTAGAGCATGGCCAAAACGGTTTTCTTGCAAATGTTGATAATGAAGCGGAATTTTATGACTATACAGAACAACTTGTTCTAAACGGCAACTTGCGAAACGAGATGAGCCGTAAATCGGTTGAAAAAGCAGAAGGGTACAGTTGGGAAGTAATCAACGGTCTTTTGCTCGAGTACTATAAAGATGCGTTGACGGTACGCGTCTAACCCCAATTTACGTTGTTGAAACAATGAGTTAGCATATCTGAGCCTATCACAGAAAATTAACAGTTTGGCTTTGCTAATTTGATAGAAACGTAATACTCGGTATATTTAACAGTTAATGATTAATGCAAGTAACGACCTAATGGGCGAACCTGAAGCCGACGTTCAATACAAAAAGATTTTTAAGAAAGCCTACGATTTTACTACTGCAGATGAGATTAAAGATCGTGGACTTTACCCCTACTTCAAGCCCCTTCAGGCCACCGACGGTACCACCGTTCAGATAGAAGGCAAGGAAGTGATCATGGCCGGATCGAATAATTATCTTGGCCTGACCAATGATCCGCGAACCATCGAGGCGGCAATTAAAGTTATCAAAACCTATGGTACCGGATGTACCGGGTCGCGTTACCTTAATGGTACCCTGGACCTGCATCTCGAGCTGGAAGATAAGCTCGCAGATTTTATGGGTAAAGATGCCTGCGTGCTGTTCAGTACCGGGTATCAAACCAACGAAGGGTCCATACAAACCATTGCATCACGCAACGACCTGATTTTTTCCGATCGTGATAATCATGCCTGTATTGTTGTCGGTACACAAGTATCGAACGCCAAAACCATTCGATATCGGCATAACGACATGGAGCATCTGCGTCAATTGCTTTCTAAAGCCGATCCTGATGCAGGAAAAATCATTGTGACGGACGGCGTTTTTTCAATGTCCGGCGTGATTGCGCATGTACCTGAGTTGGTAAAGCTGGCAACCGAATTTAATGCCGCACTCTATCTGGATGATGCGCATGCCATTGGAGTGATAGGTGAAGGCGGCCGTGGCTCGGCATCTGTTTTTGGCTTGAAAGACGAAGTAGATCTGATTAGCGGCACATTCTCAAAATCATTTGCATCTCTGGGTGGTTTTATTGTTGGCGATCTTGAAGTCATAGAATTTATCCGTCACCAATCACCGGCACACATTTTCAGTGCAAGCATGCCTCCCGCTAATGTGGCAACAGTGTTAAAAGCGCTCGAAATTTTACAGGAAGAACCTTGGAGGCTTGCACGTCTCGAAGAGATATCGAACTACATGCGTACAGAATTGCGAAAACTCGGATTTAACGTATGGTCCAGCCAGACTCCGATCATCCCGGTTGTGATTGGTGAAATGTACGAGTGCTTCCAGTTTTGGAAAGATCTGTTCGAAGAGGGTGTGTACTCCAACGCCGTTGTGCCACCGGCTGTGCCTCAGGGCCAATCGCTGCTGCGAACCAGCTATATGGCAACACATACCGATGCCCATTTGGATAAAATACTCAGTGCTTTCCGTACCGTGGGAATCAAGCACGGTATTATCGACAGAAACGGACGATCACTTGTAGATGTTAAATAAGCTACTGTGAGTGACCATTCAGCAACAGACGGTATCACCGTAGTCTCTACGAAGCAAGAGAAGCTTGATTTTATTGAGTTTCCGTATCAACACTACGAAAACGATACGTACTGGGTACCGCCATTGAAAATGGAGCAGAAAAAACTGCTCAATACAGACAAAAATCCGTTTTTTCAAAATGCGGAAATAGAGCTGTTCGTAGCCTACCGAAATGACAAGATTGCCGGTCGTATTGCCGCAATCATCGATCACCGGTACAACGACTATCATAATACAAAAACCGGCTTCTTCGGCTTTTTTGAGTGCATTGATCGCCAGCAAACAGCCAATTTGATGTTTCGGGTAGCGGGTGATTGGCTAAAAGCCCGTGGAATGAAAGAGGTGTTAGGCCCGGCCAATCCCGGTATGATGGATGAGCTCGGTATTTTAGTGGATGGATTTGACCGCTACCCATCTATTTTAATGCCCTATCACAAAGCATATTACGATAAACTGATAAAAGGGGCGGGGCTGGATAAAGCTCAGGATTTGTTCACCTTTGAGGTAAACGATCAAAATGTGGATTATGACCGCGTTGATCGGGCGATGGAGATTGTGAAACGGCGTGTGCCCGGTATCCATATTCGCAAAATGAATCTGAAAAAGATTAAGCAAGAGATTCTGATTGTTGAAGAGATTTATAACAAGGCCTGGAAAGACAATTGGGGATATATTCCGCTGTCTAAAGCGGAGTTTGATTATCTGGCAAGTGATTTAAAAACGATTGCCGATGATGATTTTACCCATATTGCAGAAGTAGACGGCAAACCGGTTGGCTTTTCAGTGGCACTGCCCGATTATAATCAGGTTTTCAAAGAAATGGACGGTACGCTTTTTCCCACCGGCATTTTTAAGCTCCTGTTCAAACGGAAAAAAATTAATCGTGTTCGCACTGCGCTGATGGGCGTTCTTCCCGAGTACAGAGGGCGGGGCATCGATATTCTGCTCCATCGCGAAGCGATTAAGAACGGCCCTCCGCGGGGGTTCAAAGCTTCTGAAGTAGGCTGGATTCTGGAGAGTAATATTGAGATGAATCGGGTGGCAGAACGTCTTGGCGGTATAAAAGACAAAACCTATCGCATGTATATCAAAGAACTGTAAAATCACTCGTTTTACTTCTGATTGAGCCTCAAATCCCGTACATTACAGGACTGTAATTAATCAGAAAAAACCTATCTGACATGAGTGATTTCCGGGTCGAAAAAGATTCAATGGGTGAGGTAAATGTACCCAAAAACGCCTATTACGGTGCTCAAACACAACGAGCAGCCGATAACTTTCCAATCAGTTCACTTCGCTTTAACCGTGCATTTATCCGGGCGCTGGGCCGCATCAAACAGACAGCGGCGAAGGTGAACGCCGAGCTTGGTCAACTGGACAAGGGGTTGGCTGAGGCGATCCAAAAAGCAGCGAAAGAGGTGATGGATGGCGAGCTGGACGAGCACTTTGTGTTGGATATTTTTCAGACCGGATCAGGCACGTCATCGAACATGAATGCAAATGAGGTGATTGCCCGCCGTGCCAATGAGTTGTACGACGGAGACGCCGGCCCGGTGCACCCCAATGACCATGTAAATTACGGGCAGAGCTCCAACGATGTGATTCCGACAGCCATTCGCATCGCCGCGGTAGAATCGGCCGAAAGCGAACTGCTCCCCGCCTTACGCCATTTGGCAAAAACGCTTCGGGCAAAAGGAAAAGAATTTAGCCACGTTGTAAAAACGGGCCGCACACACTTGATGGATGCCATGCCGGTAACCATAGAACAGGAATTTGGCGGCTACGCCCGACAGATAGAGCTGGGCGTTGCCAGGGTAGATTCGGCACTGCAGCGCGTACTGGAGCTGCCCCAGGGCGGCACAGCGGTGGGAACCGGGCTGAACACCCACCCTGAATTTGCACGGCTATTTGCAGCGGATGTGGCCGATGCCACCGGTTACAGTTTCAAAGAGGCCGAAAACCATTTTGAAGCGCAGGCAACGGTGGATGCCCCCGTGGAACTGAGCGGGCAGTTAAAAACATTGGCTGTCGGGTTGATGAAAATTGGTAACGATTTCCGATGGATGAACAGCGGGCCGAACGGAGGCCTGTCGGAAGTGCAATTAATGGCACTGCAACCCGGCTCTTCCATTATGCCCGGTAAAGTAAATCCTGTTATTGAAGAGTCGCTTACCATGGTATGCGCTCAAGTGATCGGTAATGACAGCACGATCACTGTGGCCGGGCAATCGGGGAATTTTGAACTAAACGTGATGTTGCCGGTGGTTGCTCATAACTTACTGGAGTCCATTTCATTGCTGGCCAACGCTGCCCGCAACTTTGCCGATCGCTCAGTGAGCGGACTTACGGTTAAAGAGGAGCGAATTGGTGAAATGGTTGGTAAAAACCCGATTCTTGTAACGGCTCTTAATCCATTGATTGGGTACGACAAAGCGGCAAAAATTGCAAAAACAGCGTTTGTAGAAAACCGCGCCGTGCTGGATGTGGCAAAAGAGATGACTGATCTCTCGGAAGAGGAACTGAAGCGTGCACTCGACCCGATGAAGATGACAACAGGCGGTTTTTCAGAATAACCGGCTGTATTTTTTTTGAAAATGGCGAATTGGCCGTATCATTCCGCCCGAAAAGCCGGCGGCATGAACGCCCTCGGTCCGACGAAAAAACGATCTTATGGCTACCAAAAACACGACCACCTATTCCAAAAAGCAGAAACAGGAATTTCTGGAAGATTTCCGTCTGGCTCACGCGAGCCGTACTATGAGTCTGATTGGCCGCAAAGAGGTGCTGACAGGAAAAGCCAAGTTTGGCATTTTTGGCGACGGCAAGGAACTGCCGCAAATTGCGATGGCCAAATTTTTCAAAAAGGGTGATTTCCGGTCGGGATACTATCGGGATCAGACATTTATGATGGCGATCGGGCAGCTTACGGTAGAGCAGTTTTTTGCTCAGCTGTATGCCAACCCCGATGTGGAGCAGGACCCCAATTCCGGTGGCCGGCAGATGAATGCGCACTTTGCGACACGGCTGCTTGACGAGGAAGGAAACTGGAAAGCGCAAACCGAGACGAAAAACACCTCGGCGGATATGTCGCCCACGGCCGGGCAGATGCCGAGATTATTGGGGCTGGCTCAGGCATCAAAAGTGTACAGAGAAAACGAACGGCTGCACGACCGCACAAAATTTTCGAAAAATGGCGAAGAAGTAGCCTGGGGTACCATCGGTGATGCCAGTACGTCGGAAGGCCTTTTCTGGGAAACGATCAATGCGGCCGGTGTGATGCAGGTTCCCATGATTGTGTCGGTATGGGATGATGGCTACGGCATCTCGGTGTCCAAAGAGTTTCAAACCACCAAAGAGAGTATTTCCAAGGTGCTTCGTGGGTTCAAAAGAACCAAACGGGAGCCGGGATTTGAAATTTTAACAGTGAAAGCGTGGGACTACTCCGCTCTTTTGGAAACGTACGCCGAGGCAGAATCGATAGCCCGCGACGAACACGTACCGGTGTTGGTGCATGTAGAAGAGGTTACACAGCCGCAGGGGCACTCCACGTCCGGTTCCCACGAGCGATATAAAAGTGATGACCGCCTCGAATGGGAAAACAATTACTGTTGCAACTACCGGTTACGCGACTGGATGATTGCTGAGGGTATCGCCTCCGAAAAAGAGCTTGATGCCATTCAGGAAGAGACAGAAAAAGAGGTTAAAGAGAAGCAGAAAGCGGCCTGGGAAGCGTTTCAAAATCCGATTAAAGAGAAAAAGCAGGAGCTGCTCGATCTTTTAGATAAGGTTGACGGTGATTCTGTTGCAGAGCTGACAAAGCAGCTGCAGCGCAAGAACCGTCCACTCAGGCGCGATGTGATAACCATCGCCCGGAAAGCACTTTTTGAGTTACGGGATATGGACTCGGAGGTTGTGCAAGAGCTTCACAACTGGCTGGATGCGAATCAAAAAGAGAATGAACAGCTTTATAATTCGCATCTGTATAGCGAATCGTCCCGCTCTCCGCTTCGAATTGAGGAGGTGAAACCCGCCTATCCCGATTCTCCCCAAAAAGTGGACGGGCGCTTGGTGCTTCGGGATAACTTTGATGTGCTGTTCGATCGATACCCTGAAACGTTGGTATTTGGCGAAGATACGGGTCGGCTTGGTGGTGTAAACCTGGGGCTGGAAGGAATGCAGAAAAAATATGGCGAGGCCCGGGTTAGTGATACCGGCATTCGTGAAGCGACTATTTTGGGCCAGGGAATTGGCATGGCCATTCGCGGATTGCGGCCCATTGCCGAAATTCAATATCTCGATTACCTGCTCTACTGTTTTCAAGGGCTCAGCGACGATCTTGCCACCATCCGATACCGAACGGCAGGGGGGCAGGCGGCACCGCTTATTGTACGTACCCGGGGGCATCGGCTGGAAGGAATTTGGCATGCAGGATCGCCGATGGGAATGATTGTGCATGGCGCCCGCGGGGTGCATGTGTGCGTGCCGAGAAACCTTACGGATGCAGCCGGATTTTATAACACGCTCTTGCAGGGCGATGATCCGGCATTGATTATTGAACCTCTGAACGCCTACCGCCTGAAAGAGCAGCTTCCGGAAAATCTCGGTGACTTCACCGTTCCGCTGGGTATACCGAAAATTCTGAATGAGGGAGAGGATATAACGGTCGTTTCGTACGGCTCAACACTCAATATTGTGGAATCGCTGCTGCCCGAGTTGGAAAAGGTCGGCATCTCTGTAGAGCTGATTGATGTACGCACATTGCTGCCTTTTGATCGGAATCATATGATTGTGGAGTCGCTCAAAAAGACGAACCGTATTTTGTTTGTGGATGAGGATGTACCCGGCGGCGCCACCGGCTATATGATGCAGCAGGTACTGGATGTACAGAAAGGATTCTATTATCTCGAGTGCGAGGCGCGGTGCATTACCTCGAAACCACATCGAACGGCCTACGGCAGTGATGGTGACTACTTCTCGAAGCCGAGTGCGGAAGATATTTTTGAAGAGGTGTACGACATCATGAGCAACGCCAACCCATCCAAATGGACGCCTCGTAAGTAGGGGGCAAATCGGAGTAAGAATACCGGCCTCAGTTGTGAAGTGTTATCAATTGAGGGTTGTTTAATTACAGCGGGGATTCTTTTTATGTTCGGGATTTTGAGCGGCCAAACAGTTGATCCAGAAGGAGATATATCCCGGGCAGTATCATTAGAGTCAGAAATGTACCGACAATGAGCCCTCCGATTACCGTAACGGCGAGCGGCTGTAGAATTTCATACCCTTCTCCTATACCGATTGCCAGCGGAAGCATACCGAAGATGGTGGTGAGGGTGGTCATTAGAATAGGCCTGAAACGTACCTTTCCGGCTTCAGTGATCGATTCTAAAAGGGTATTCTCTTCGAGCTTGCGATAGTTTTCTGCAAATTCAACAAGAAGGATGGCGTTATTTACGATAATACCGGTAAGAAAAATAATTCCAAGCAGCACGGAAGCACTGAGCGGCAACCCGGTTATCCAAAGTGCGGAGGCTACACCGATCAAGGCAAAAGGTAGAGAACTAAGAATGACCAACGGGCTAAATAGTTTTTCATACTGAACGGCCATAACCACGAAGACGAAAAAGATGGCCAGCATAATTGCAAGCTGCAGAGATCGGGCGGACTCTTCAATGGCTTCCTGTTCCCCGGCATACACCAAACTGTAACCGTCTGGCAGATCGAAACCCTGCATCGTCTCGCGCACACGATTGCCCACTTCACCCACCGTGGCTTCATTCAGATTAACGGTGGTATTGACCCACACAGTGCGAATTTGATTGTAGCGCTCGATGTGTGCAGGGCCGGTGGTCTCTTCAAAAGTGACCAGGCTTCCAAGCTGCACAGCTTCTCCGGCTTCATTCATGATTGGAATCTGGCTTATTCCTTCTACCGTGCCGGTAATATCCCGGGAGTAACGTACACGAATTGGGTACTCAAATCCACCTTCCACGTAGTTGGTGGGAACCACACCTTCTATAGCACCCTGAAGGAGGTTAGCCACCCCCACGGATGTAAGGTTGAAACGGGAAGAGCGGTCTTGGTCAACCCGGATATGCATTTGCGGAATGCGTTCATCCCGGCCAATTTGGATACTTCCAATTCCGGTGATTCCTTCCAAACGGCTGTATGCGGAGCGAGCCAGCTCTTCAAGTTCGTCGAGATCCTGCCCCACAATTCCAACGGCAATGTCTGCTTCAACCAGGCTGGTTTGGAGCCCTTCAATCCGGGGTCCGCGAACCCTCTGTTGTATAAATGGCAGTCCAAGCCCACGTACTTTTTCCTGAAATTCCGATACCCATTCCTCGGCGGAATAGCCTTCTCTTTCGGTGTGAGAAACAAGCTGTACAACGCCATCAATCATTCCGCCTCTTATGGATAGTTGTCCGCCGCGGAAATAACCGCCCACAGTCGTGTATTGAGTCTCTACATAAGGCATCTCATCGATTGCATCCTGAAGTATGCCTGCAACTTCATTGGTTGGTTCTATGGATGTACCCACCGGCAGGGTAAACCGAAATGTGATGCGCCCGTCATCCACAGAAGGGAGAAATTCGGTACCGAGTCCCCGAATCATCCAAATGCTGCCTATCAACAGCAAAACGGATGCTGTGATAAAAAGCCATTTCCGTTTCAGTGTTTTTACTAAAATGGTGTGGTATCCGTTTTTGAGACGATCAAAGCCGCGATTAAACCCGCGGAAAAATCGTGTACCCGACAACCCTCTGTCCTGTCCGGAATCTTTGAACATGGCCGACAGGGCAGGAACCAGCGTGATTGCCGCCAGCAGTGATGCGATGATGGCAAACGCGATGGTGAAGATCAATTCGCGGAAAAGAAGTGCAGCCAGCCCGGTGATGAGCAGGAACGGTAACACAGCGGCAAGGTTGGTCATGGTGCCGGCAACCACAGCTGACAGAACTTCTCTTGAGCCCTCATGAGCGGCGGTTTTAGGATCCTTATCCAGTTCGGTTTGGTGCCGGAATATATTCTCGATCATCACAATGGCGTTGTCGATCAGCAACCCAATGCCAAGAGCCAGCCCTCCCAGGCTCATGATGTTTAAAGTTAGACCTCCGGCATTCATCAGTATAAAAGTGGCAATGATTGCAACAGGAATCATTAAAGCAACAATGAGAGAACGCCGGATGCTGCCAAGAAAAAGGAGAATAACGATCATCGCCAGAAGGCCACCCAATATGGCAGCAGTCGTTACCGACTCTATCGAGGACGTGATAAAAAACGAATCGTCACGAATCACTCCAATGTCAAAGTCCGGTGTGATGTATCCCGAGTGCAGAAGCTCATTGAGACGGTTTTGAATGTTCTCGATGACGGCCACGGTATTGGCCTGCGGCTGTTTCATAATGGATACCTGTACCGATTCGCCGCGGTTCAGGTACGCGAACAATCGTTGTTCCCGGTTGCTATCGGTAACATCGGCGATATCACCCAGGCGTATGGTTCGGTTGGTCTGCCGGATGGGGATTTGTGTATCGGCTACATCGCGGAATGATTGGTAGCGTGTTTCAGTACGTGCGAGAATGTCATATTCATAGGATGTGATGTTGCCAACAGTGGCGTCAATGTTTCGCCCGGCCAGCACGGCGCTGATGTGATCAATCGTAAGCCCGTAGGAGCGAAGCCGTTCCGGGTTTGCAACCACCTGAATTTCGCGCTCTTTTCCCCCGCCAAGGTCGATGGTGCCCACTCCGGGAATGGAAGAGAGTTGTGGCAATAAACGCTGATCGACCCATTCACGCACTTCAATAGGTGACCGAACTTTTGATGAAATGGCCAGTTCAAATACGGGGTTTTGAGATGGGTCCATTTTCATAATCCGGGGCGGATCGATGCCGTCGGGCAGCTCGGTCCTGGCCCGTTCCAGCTGCCGGCTGGCATCCTGCAGGGCGATATCGATATCCGTATCGAAATCGAAATACATTTCGATATAGGTACGCCCCTCGGAAGCACGGCCGTGAATTTCTATAAGGTTTTCCGTAGCCGATAGATTTCTTTCAAGTGGCCGGGTTAGTTGTTCTTCAATTATCTCCGGAGTCACACCCGGGTAGTTCACCACTACGCGGATATGTGGATAATCGATCTGTGGCATCAGGTCCAGAGCCAGGCGCCCAGAGAAGAGAATGCCCAGAACAAGTACGACCGATGTAATGGCTAACGTGCTTATGGGGCGGCGGATAGACCAGGAAGAGATGCCGCGGTGTCTGTTGAATGAATCGTCGGTTTCAGTGCTCATAATCCCCTCAGTTTCTGAAACCATAACGCCTGAACGTTCCCACTACACGCACGTCCGTGCCATCTTCAAGTGCGTCCAGGTTAGCCGCGGCTACCTTTCTGCCGGCTTCAATACCATCCCGAATTTCGGCGTACCCATCTCTCTGTACACCAATCATCACAGGTACCATGGCTACGCTATTTTCATCTTCATTCAATACAAACAAGACGTGTTCACCATTGCGATCTGCAACGGCTTCGGATGGAACCGTGCGTACTTCCCGGCGCTCATCAGATGAAAAACGAACACGTGCAAGATATCCCGGCCGAACCACAGTGTTTTCTGTGGTTTGATGAAGTTCCACTTCAACTGTAAAAAGGCGGGTTATAGGATCTGCACTTGGGAAAATTCTGCGAATAGACCCTTTGAATATTTTGTTGGGGTAGACATCAAGATGGATGTTGACGGTTTGGCCTACTTCAAGACCGGTAAGATTCATTTCAGAAATGCCGGGTCGAATCACCAGAAGGTCCATATCGGTTACGGTGAACATCCGTTCATTAACAGATACATTGTTGCCGATTTCAACAAGGCGTGATGTTATAACTCCCTTGACAGGTGAGCGTACAGTACCGTATTCAATCTCCAGTTTCAGACGCTCTGCCTCACTTTCGGCCTGTTCAAGATTCCTGCGGGATGTTAACAGCTCAGCCCGCGGAATGGCTCCCCGTTCGTAAAGAACTTCATTTCTTTCTCTGATGTCTCTGGCTTCCTCCAGGGCAGCTGCAGCCTGCCGAAGCTGTGATTTCTGCACTCGTACATCAATTTGAGCTAATACATCTCCTTGGTTCACGGCTTCTCCTTCCTCGTAGTGAACCTCCTCAACCAATCCGGAAATGCGTGACGCCACATACGCTCGAGTATAGGCCATTACCTCAGAAGACACGGAAAAACTGTCCGAAAGATCTCTTGTTTCAATCTCAGCCGTCGTTACAGATATTGCAGAAGAGCCATCCGGTGATGCCTGATCGTCACTGCATGAAAAGATGAAAAACGAGATAAGTAAAAGAAGAAATATCAATGGTCTGTTCATTCTACAATCAGTTTAATCAGTGAGAGCATTGTTAGATAATACCTATAATCTAAACATCTTAACGTCTATTTAAATTCGTAATCGTCAGTGAAGCATTATTTTACGTTTCAAGCGGATATATTATGCTGTACATATCTGACAACCGCTCAAGCTTTTGACTCCACCGAGGATAAACTCCGTCAGCTGCTTTTCCAGCTCTACGGGATTCACCTCTCCGGAGTGATCGGTGTACCAATAGTAGATACACTGCACCGATGACAGTACAGTGTATGTGATGATATCCATATCGAACGGACAAAACTTATCATCGTTAATTCTTTTCCGGATGATGAGCCTTGCCTTTTGCTTAGACAGTCCTAACTCTTTTTAAAATATGAGGGGGAGTCTATTTTTAGCACTCAATTCAAAACTATGCGAAATCCTCGACAGCAACCT
>JBLRWS010000013.1:0-46752 GCA_047921075.1 Balneolaceae bacterium
TGAGTCGTGAGTCGTGAGTCGTGAGGGTAGTTTATGCTTGAATCCTGAAATTAAGCAATACCTTACATGCAAGTCCCTAACCCTTCTCAAGACTCAGGACTCATGACTCACGACTACTCATCATCATACATCGAATCAATCTCCTCTTTAAACTTCTCCAGCACCACGGGCCGCTTCACTTTCATGGTTGGGGTCAGTTCACCGCTGTCAATGCTTAACGGCTCTTCGAGAAGAACGAACTTTTTCACCGTTTCCCACGGCGAGAGGGATTTATTCGCTTTATCAACTTCCTGCTGGATCAGTTTACGTATTTTTTCGTCCTTGGCGTACGGCTTTGTGGGTTCATACCCATCTCTTTTTAATCTCTTTTTGATATTCTGGTACGCCGGAACGATCAGTGCCGAGCAAAACTTGCGCTGAAAGCCGATCACCACAACCTGCTCGATAAACCCGGAGCCCGATATCTGCCCTTCCACATTTTGCGGTGCCACATACTTGCCGGTGGAGAGTTTGAACATCGATTTTTTCCGATCGGTGATAAACAGAAAGCCATCGTCATCAATTTTCCCGATATCACCGGTCTTGAACCAGCCGTCGTCGGTAAGCACTTCTTTCGTTTGCTCTTCATTTTTATAATATCCCTTCATCACGTGCGGGCCACGAGTCAAAATCTCGCCGTCATCGGCAATCATGACCTCAACATATTCAAGAGGTTTTCCGGAGCTTCCAATGCGCATCTCGTCGGGGTGCCTCTGCACGGTTATTACCGGGGATGTTTCGGTTAAACCGTATCCCTGCACGCAGATCAACCCAATAGCATTGGCAAATTTAAACACCTCCGGTGAAAGTGCCGCCCCGCCGCTCACAACGCCCTGCAAATTGCCTCCGAACAGCTCCCGGATTTTCGAATAGATAAGCCGGTCGGCCAGATTATGAGAGACAGCCGCAAGCCCGGAAGGCGGATGCTCGGGATCGAACTCCTCGGTTTTGTAGATCGCCCAGTAATACAGTTTCTTTTTGATGCCGCTCATCTCCTGGCCTTTCACCTTCACACCGGTGTGTATTTTTTCCAACAACCGGGGTACGGTAGCGAAGAAAAATGGTTTTACATGCAGAAAATCGTCCCGTATGTCTTCAATTTCATCAATAAAATAGATGCGGCAACCCATACTGATGTACATATATTCAATCATGCGCTCAAACACATGCGATAGCGGCAGATACGAAAGTACCGGCTCCCCGCGGAAGCGTTCCTCCTCAAACGGCAATGTTTTGAGGGACGCAAGGACATTCGAAGCGATGTTGTTTTGAGTAAGCATTACCCCTTTTGGCAGGCCTGTGGTGCCGGACGTGTAGATCAGTGTAGCCAGATCATCGGGCTGTACGTTTCCGCGCAGGTCATCAAACAGCCCCGGCTCCTTTTTATCCAGCTCTTCGCCGAGCTCCAATACGGTTGCGAACGGCTTCAGCTTTTTATGTTTGGAACCGCGAATGGAGATCACCGCTTTCACCGATTCCACTTTTTTAATGAGCGGCTTGGTTTCGGCAAACATCTCATCATCCGACACAATATGGGCAACCGCATCCGAGTTTTCGAGGATGTATTGAATCTGATCGCCCGGCTGCGTGGTATAAATCGGAACATTGGCCGCGCCGAGGCTCAAAATAGCCAGATCGCATAAAAGCCATTCAGTTGAATTTTCGGAGTGGATCGACACCTTATCACCCGGACGAACACCAAGTGTATACAAACCCAGCGAAAAATGGCGGACGTTTTTTGTGAAATCAGACAAGGACTCATCTACCCATTTCCCATTGCGCTTGGTTGAGGAGAAGATCCCGCCGGGATGGTTTTCCAGTCCGCCATAGAGTAAGTCGGGTAAGGTAACCTTTGGTTGACTCATGATCGTAATCGTTGATTTTGGCCCATAGAAGCGAGGTTAACAGTGTTACCCTTAATTTACACTTTGCGATGAGTTTTAAAAATTTAATCGCAAAAAATTCTGCTTTTGTGATTGATTCGGAATACTTTAGCACAACTTCCGAACCGAAAACCGAGACGATGACCACTTCCGAAACACCTCTCCCATCCATTGCGCCCAACGTGAAAGAGAAATTTGAAGCGATGCTTCAGTTGAATCGACCGACGATGGGCGATGCACTCGGGCTGCGCTTTATTACCGTATCCAAAGAAGAGATGCGAGCCTCCATGCCGGTAAATGAGCAGACCATTCAGCCGTTCGGTATTTTGCATGGAGGAGCGTCTGTGGCTCTGGCAGAGACGCTGGCCTCCATCGGAGCCTACTTAAACCTGGACCACCCGGATCACATAGCGGTTGGCCTGGAGATCAATGCCAACCATATCAAATCGGTGCGAAAGGGCGGAACGGTTGTGGGCATTTCAAGACCGATACACCGGGGTGCACAGACTCAGGTTTGGGAAACCCGAATCGAAACGAAATCCGGGAAATTGGTAAGTATTTCGCGATGTACGCTGGCGGTGGTGAGCAGAAAATGAATTTTAGAATTAACAGGCTCGGGAGGAAGCTTGGGGTTCTTCATTAACGATATAGTCTTATTAGAGTGTCACATCAACAATCACCGTTCTCGGATTATCCCAACTGAAAATATGGGTAAAAAGCCTGAGAGTATTCGTCCCGGGATCGTAAACTGTATCTAAATGGCGGATATAATGATCCGAATCTTCTCTATCATAAAAACTTCCAAAATCCAGGACAGATGTTAGATTTCCCTCAAAATCGAAATGGTATATGTACATATCATCTCCAAAAACGGGCAGAAACAGACCGGTTTCGTTAATCGAAATACCCCTGAAAACAATATCGGGTGATTGGCCATCCAAAAGCAGATCTTGTTGTTGGTCTAATATTTCACTTCTTAATGGAATGATTCTCTCAAGCTCTTTCGTAATACCGTTATAGACATGAACCAATGGCAATCTTGGAAATACAGTGTAAATATTATTCTCAAACTCTGTTACAAAAACACCTCCTTTTTGCCAATTCAGTTGATCATATATTTCCGGATATTGCCCGGTTGAATGAAATGTGGAATCTGAGCGGTTAAAAATAGTGAACACAGCTTGATCTCCCATTCCCGGCATATCACTAAAATTAGGCATGCCGCGAAAATAATGATTTACCATCCAGATATCCGATCCATTTACAATAACATCTTCAAAAGCACCAAACAAAAGATAGACACCCCGATATTCTCCTCCATGGCTGAACTTTTGTATTTGCATTTTGTCTTGTTCAAAGGTGTATAAATAAGATTCATCGAGTGATATTCCCAGCGGCATCACCAATTCACCCGGCCCCCGGCCGGGAGTGCCAATCCTTGAAACAAAGTTACCGTCATAATCATATTTAAGCACTGAATGCTGTTGTTGATCCAGTAAATAAAGATAATCATAATCAGCAACTGTTTTAATTACATTTCCTATATAAACGGGGTCATTATCGGAAGGAAAAGACCCGATATAATCAGCTTTGGAAAAGTTACCAGAAATATCCCTGACAACCTGATCACTCAAATAGAAAAAATAGTAGCCGCCAAAAAAAGATGCGGCTGCAAAAATTAAAGTTAAAATAACCCTTTTCATCTTCACGTGGTTACTGCCTTAATTGATTACTCAATTAAAATGGTTTTTTTAATTTGACATACTATTGGGATTATTGGGAATTTTGAGACCTTGCTCATACCAAAGAATAATATTATAAATTCCAGCTTTTCTTACCAGTTCAATTTCATTTATTAAGCCAATATTTTCTTTAAAATAATTTCCAACCAATTTTAAAATGAATACAATAAAATATGAATCAATTATTGAGGTATTCTTTTTCAAAAGCAATAATTTCTTTTTTGATGTAATCATCAAGTTGTTCTTCCGAAAGAGCTCCTGATATCAATGTGCCATTGATCAGAAAAGTTGGAATTGAGTTTACATTTAGTTGTTTAGCAAGATCCAAACCTTCATTGACAATATGAGCCGTTTCTTCATTTTTTACACAATTCACAAATGTTGGGATATCAAGTATTCCAGCATCTTGAGCAATATCAACATAGGATAGTTCCCCTAAAAATTCTTGTCCTTCAAACAAAAGGGAATGATAACTTTCAAAACCATTTTGATTTTTTGCACATTCTACTGCAATAGCAGCCTCGTAAGCAAAAGCATGAATCCGAAGAGGAAAATGAATATATTGTACTGAAATTTTTTCTGAATAATTATGGAGAACGGTATTTATGGCAGGCTGAACACTTTTGCACCAAGGGCACTGATAATCATAAAATTTTAAAATCTGGACAGGAGCCGAAGATAATTCAACGTTTGATTTCACGATTTCTTTCCAATTTTCAATAGGTCTTTCTATTGGAATAAACGTGGTTAAAGTAGACTCTTTTGGATTAAATTCACGACGAATAACCAATATAGTGATAATTACAGCACATACAACTAAGACAAAAGTGATAAACTGAGAAAACATCTTTTTTTTATCCATAAATCTTTTCCTGAATATTTTATTCAACAATGAATGAAAAAGAATCAAGGTCTTCTTTATTAAAAATTTCAATCAATTCAAACCCATCTTCTTGTTCCACTTTTAAACCGATTTCTTTCTTTCCAATGGCTACAAGCTGGTTTCCTGCAGGAAATTTGTACGTTTGAATATGTTCGTTATCCTTTACCCATGACCAGATTTCCCCACTTGAATGCCTGGCATGAAGCACCCAAATGCCCTGTTCAGGGTCTCCCCGCAACCCCCCTATTTTTGGAAAATGACCCGGAAATTGAACCCTCTTTATAATTTCGTCCCGGAGCCCTGACAATGACATGCCAAAAGCGCTGCGATCTTCCGGGTATTCCCGCTCTAACCACGAATCTATCTCCTTGTCGGTCAATTCAAATTGAATATCCGGCACTGAAATTGTCCCTGACTTTTCTCCCTCTACAGATAAAATATTAACGAGATCCGATTCATCATCCCAGTAAGCCAGGGTTCCATCTGTTTGTAAAGCCCACTGTGGTATTGGGTGAAATGGAGGAGACAGCGACCAGCTTCTCATGGGTCCGGATGGGGTTGGTATGGTTATTTCTTCGGGATATTGAATGGAAAGAATGTGGTCATTTTGATATAAGTTATAAAGGTGAAGATTGGGTGCACTAATTTGCCCGTTGGCCCCTACGTCTCTCCTTGAATCTGTAATCACACCTGAACGTTCATTACATGTAATGCTCCGTGCCATAAAAAGATGATCCAGTGGTCTTTCTTCTAAGCGTTCACCACTGAGTGTAAATGTGATTAACTTGTTGTTTGAAGGCTGAAAATCCAGTACGTATAATGTATCACCAGCCATACATATACTGACAGGTTCATTAAATTCAAAAGGACCCGGCCCCTTATTTCCAAAAGTAATATAACTGTCATTTTGATAAACATGTATATGGGGTTCAGTACCTGACAACACCAACAGAATATCTTCATGGATAACCACATTTCTTATATTAAAGAGAGCTTCTTCTTTACCAACGATTTTGACAGGATCAACACTTATTAGCAAAAAGAGAAATAGAATTACTATGGAAATAGGATTACTCATAGTTTTATCAGTTTTTTATTATTGAATACCAGAACCATTTTTGGTTCTGGTATATTTACTAGTTTTGGGAATTATTATCCTTCTCCAGGATCTGAGCAAGTATGTGGAAAACATTGTCCTATTGACCCATCGTCTTCACATATGCTACAACAAAGCCCAGCATCACAATCGCAACTCAGCGTCCAACTGGAACAACTGGAAAGCAATGCTTCAGCATTTGTTTGCACCGGTGACATAAGAAAAACACCCCCAATAATAATCACATAAGTCGCAATCATGTTTATCAGTCTTTTTTTCATAATAGTACCTCATGTTTAATTTTTGGTTTTGTTATTAACCTCTTGTAAGTAATGATTATCATTTCACGAACAAGAAGCTACTTACAATAATTTATCTCATCTGCGATATTAAGCAAGCATTGTTTATACACCATTTGTTTTTTTTGTACATTATTTGTTGACACTTACAAAAATTTATCTGGGGAGTTCAGAACTTGATAACGCAGCTGAGTAAAGTTTGTAAAGTGATACCGATTTAAAAAATTATAGAGACGAGCCCCATTCCAAGGTCCCACTTTTCCAGCAACGAATTTCGCCGGGGCTTTGGGGTTTTCTAATATTACTGATACAATTTTTTTAAACCTGACTTCTCTTAAGATTGCGTTGGGTGTTTTGCCAAAGTATCTTTTTGTGCATTTCCACAACCAGCTCCTTGAGCAGCCTGTTAAGCTTGCCCAATCATTAACATTGCGAATCATTTCAATATTCTCTTCTAATGTTGAGTAAGCCTGTTCTGCAATAAATGCCCAACTCTCAACTCCCTTCTCTACTAATTTTTGATTTTGTACTTCCATATAAATACCTGATTTTTTTTATTTTTACACATGTAAAGGGACATCACCCTTCTCCAAACTGCCTCTTCCGCTTATCTTTAGTTTCCTGCAAATCCGTCTGCGGGTATTTTCTATTGCTCGAACGCTCAGGTATAACTCTTTGGCAATCTCTTTGTTGCTTTTGCCTTCTGCCACCTTTTAAACACCACCCCTTCCTGTACACTCAGGATATGAAGGGCCTCTATGAGGATACTTATTTTGTTGGTTGGTTGGTTGGTTGGTTGGTTGATGCATGTGATTTTTTACTCATGATATAAAACCGATATCTGTTCCTGAATGAATGAAACCCTGCTTGTTATAATCAAGATGATGCAGCCGTCCATTTGTTACATTAGAATGTAAATATTAGAAAGTTTTAATATTTCTGTACCGGTTTTACACCCGGTTTCTAACTTATCCTCTGTGATATTCTACGCCCGTAATTTGCACACAAAGAGACAGTCCGCAAGAAAAACAGGTATTTTCCATCATCAGGAAGGGGTACTATTAAAAACTACCCGTTTTCATTTGTGTTAACATTTTGAAGATTTTTTCTGAACATATTGGGAATTTTGATCTATATCGTGATCAAAAAAGCTTCACAAGCCCCATGTAAAAGGCGATTTCGTTTGTGCTGAGAAGAACTCAGAGAATGATTTCGATAGGCCTTATCCTGAATTCCATAAAACCATCCAAACTCCCGCGCCATCTTCTTGATTCGATCACATCGTATCAGTAAGTCCATTTGATCCCGAAACATTCGCTAAATTTCGTGAAATGTACCTCTCCAAGCCCGGCGAAGCAGATGTCGAAGCCATCACCCACTCTCCCTCTCACACACTCCTCTGCTGCTGCCCATTTATACAATAGATAAGGCTGTCATTATCAATTCAACGTTTCATACCTCTCCCGTGCTTCTCTCATATCGATATAATCATTCAGGGAAACAGGCTGCATGGTTAGAACTGATTCAAGGACAGGAACCGCCTTATCTGATTGGCCTGATTCCTGGTAGTGCTGGGCCAGATCAAGCTTAAAGAGTATAACATCTGGATCCATACTTATAGCACGTTTCAGATATTCCTCCGCTTTACTGTTACTGGCGCCACCAGGAAGAGCGCCGTAAACAAAGCGTGCGGCAAACCGCTGAGCTCTTGAGATATTTGCAATCTTTGAATGCCACACTCCTTTCAGGTGCCAGGCGGGTGCATAATCCGGGTCCAGTTCGGATGCCCGGTAACTGTGTTCTTTCATATTCCGTATATGCATTACCCGTTCTGATGAGTTTGGCATCTCGTCTGCCAGTCCGGCCGAGGCTACTGCAAATACGTAATGGGAACGGGGTTTGTCAGGATGCTTGTCAAGGCAAAAGTCTGCAATTTCCAGAGCCGTACGATAAACGGGCTCCATGGATGAAAAATCAGCCTGACGGCGTCCTTTCCTTGTATATATGAAACTTGCATTCCATAGTGCTTCGTAGTTTTCCGGGTCCTTTTTTAAAATGTTCAGGTAAACGACTAAAGCTTTTTCTTCCTCTCCGGTTTGAAAGTAGTGTTTTGCTTCATCCAGTAAATATTGAACAGAGTCGTTTGCTGCCGGTTTTAGATTAGCATCTGTGGCAAGGGAATACTCACTTATCAAAGCAAGTGAGAAAAAGAGTAAGGCTATTTTGATCATGTATCCTTATTAACTGATGAAAGCTTAGAAGGTTGCTCTTATATCCAAACATTTTTAATCGTATCTGAATTCAAATGTACGAGTTGTGGCAGAAGTGGGAGGTAAGCCTGTTGTGTGCTGCCATAGGTCGAGTTTAGATTACACACCCTAAGCCCAACCTGTTGCATTAAAAACTTGAGAGCACCCCTGGTGTGATTCCCGCCAAGGTGTGCAGATGAATCGCGGAATTTAGCCGGGTGTTTATTTGCGATAAAATTCTCTTCTTGTTGAATACTGCTTTGGGTTTATGTAGGTTTGTAATATATCCTTCAATATTACAAAATTCAGCGGTTATGAGCGTAATGAGCATCAGAGTAGATCATAAAAAGAAAAAGAAGTTAAAAACCATCGCATCTATCCAGGGGAAAACCATGAGTGAAATCGTTGAAGCACTCATCGATCAATATATCCGGGATTTTCAGCAAAGTGATGAGTCTGAGGAATTGAAATCGATCATGAAGGTGTCGGAGCCTTCTTTTGAAGAGTGGGACAACGACGAAGATGCCATCTATGATACAATGTGATCAATGGGATGTGGTGCTTGTTCCATTTCCTTTTACAAATTTGGAAACCGTTAAAAAACGCCCTGCA
The DNA here is from genome assembly GCA_047921075.1 of Balneolaceae bacterium. Taxonomy (GTDB): domain Bacteria; phylum Bacteroidota; class Rhodothermia; order Balneolales; family Balneolaceae; genus JBLRWS01. Next base: position 8,804 of record JBLRWS010000013.1, read on the forward strand.
TTGGTTATCTCCCCCAATGATTATAACCGGGGAGAAGATATTATCATCCTGTTTATAACCAGCAATCTCTCTTCATTCGGCAGGCCGGGCGATTATAAATTAATGGATTGGAAATTGTGTGGTTTACCCAAACCCTCAATAGTTAGGATGAAGTTTGCCACTGTTTTGCAACGGATCATAATTAAAAAAATGGGACGTCTTACGAAGAGAGATAGAACAAAGGTCAGGGAAGCCCTGTCTACATTTTTTCAAACCTAAAAAACCGGAGCTTTTTTATAATTCTGAATTTAGGAAATGAAGTTCCCGCAGAGGTGTGCGAATGAATCGCGGAATTTAGCCGGGTTTTAAGGTGTGCAATCATTATCAAACGTCCGTCACAAAAAAATTACAACTCTTTTGCTGTAATGAGGGATCGTTTTCTTTACATTTCAACGACTGAGTAAAACATCAACCCTGGCACAAACCATAATCCTCTCATGTCTGCCAACTCTTTTAACATTAACGACGCGTACCTGTTCGAATCCGAACTTTCCGAAGACGATCGTATGATCATGGAAACCGCCCGCGAGTACGCCCAATCCAAACTGGAACCACGGGCATTAAAAGGCAATCAGGACGAAATTTTCGACATCTCCATCGCCAAGGAGATGGGAGATTTGGGTCTGCTGGGCGCCACCATCGATCCATCATATGGCGGTGTCGGGGCCAGCCAAACGGCGTATGGATTGGTAGCCCGCGAGGTGGAGCGTGTCGATTCGGGTTACCGCTCGTTTATGTCGGTTCAATCGTCTCTGGTGATGTACCCCATCTCCACTTTTGGAACCGAAGAGCAGAAAGAGCGATTTTTGCCGCGCCTGGCCTCGGGTGAGATCATCGGCTGTTTCGGACTCACCGAACCCGATCACGGCTCCGATCCCGGCTCGATGACCACCACCGCACTAAAAACGGACGGTGGCTGGATTCTGAACGGCGCCAAAATGTGGATCACCAACTCCCCGATCTCCGATGTGGCTGTGGTTTGGGCAAAAGCAAAAGAGTCGAAAAGTGATCAGCCGGTTATTCGCGGATTTCTGGTGGAAAAAGGAATGGACGGCTTCAGCGCGCCGGTCACCAAACATAAGATGAGCCTGCGTGCCTCCTCAACCGGCGAACTGGTATTCGAGGATGTATTTGTTCCCGACGAGAATGTGTTTCCGGATATTCGTGGCCTAAAAGGCCCGTTTATGTGCCTGAACAGCGCCCGATACGGCATCGCCTGGGGAGCTGTGGGTGCTGCCGAATTTTGCTACGAACGAGCCCGACAGTATGTGCTGGACCGCAAGCAGTTTGGCCAACCCATTGCCGCCAATCAGCTGCCGCAAACCAAACTGGCCGATATGCTCACCGACATCACCTCCATGCAGATGTTGGCGTGGCGGCTCGGAAAGCTAAAGGATGAAGGCCGTGATCATCACGCCATGACCTCTCTGGCCAAACGGCACAATGTTGGTAAGGCGCTGGAAATTGCCCGAGTAGCCCGCGATATGCATGGCGGGAATGGCATTTCGGGAGAGTATCGCGTTATTCACCACATGGTAAATCTCGAGTCGGTGAACACGTACGAAGGCACCTACGATATTCACGGGCTGATATTGGGGCGCGAAATCACCGACATTCAAGCATTTGTACCCAAAGGGAACAGCTAACGCTCTACCGTATCACCATCTTGGCGCGCAGTATTCGATCTACCATCGTGAGCCGTTCGATCACCTCCATTCCGCGTACCACCTTTCCGAATTGAGTATACCCGCCATCCAAATGGGGCGACCATCCCGTCATCACAAAAAACTGCGTCCCTTCGGTGTCGATGCCGGAGCTGGCCATTCCCACGCGTCCCGATTCATAGGTATCGGCAATCGGTTCGGTGGGCAGCACCCACGGCGGGGCGCCGGAGCCGTCGCCCAGTGTAATGTCGCCGCCTTGCGCCACAAATAGCGGAATAACCCGATGGAAGTAGACACCGTTGTATGCACCGCTCCGGGTCACGCTGTCAATCATCGAAACGGTAAAAGGCGTGCGATGCGGGTACAGCTCGATCTCTACCGTGCCCTGGGTTGTCGTAAGTCTCCATAACGGCATTCGTCCCAACGCCGCCAGCCGCTCTGCATCCGGCTTACGGAAAGACGGGCTCACCGGTTTTCCCGCTGCCGTCTGAACCACCATCTTGCCGCGCTCGGTTAGCAGAGGCAGCAGCTCTTCCGTCACCTCTTGCACAGCCATTTCCCGGGCATTCATCACACGCAACAGAATCGCCGCCACTTCATGCTCTATCTTTTCAGCATCCATCAAAGACCGCAGTAATGCGGCCAGCTCCGCATCCGAAAAGATCGCCTCGTCCATTAACAATGTCTCCACAGCAGCAGATTGGCTTCGATGCTGCGCCTCAATCAGCTCAACAGCAAGTTGCTTTGCCATTTCCTGCTCGGTTTCGGTGCCGGTACCCCACTCTCTTACCAATTCGCGCACCGCATAAAGCCCGCGCATGGTCTCCTGCTCCTTTTCGTGCATCAAAAATGTAAGGTACGCCTCTCTGGGTTGAATGTGCCGCAGCAGCGCATAGGCCCTGCCTGCCAATATCGGGCTGCGTGAAGCTACCGAAGCGATGGTACGCCGGTATGGCGCAATGTCGTGCCCGGCAGACTGCAACAGTTCGAGACTTGCCAGAAATACGGCCGGGTGGCGATTGATTTGGGTGATCGTCTTTTCGATGAATTGAAGCCACTCTTCCGGCAGGGACTCCACACGCTGAAGCGCCTGAAGAGTTTCTGACAAAACCTGCGGATTGGTATGCTGAAGCAGCATCTGAACCGTTGCCCAGCGCAGCGTTTCTTCCTCCTGTAGCGGAATGGAACGCGCCAGCTCGATCCACAGCGCAAGGCTGGAGATTTTCCGGTCACCCAACGAGGCAATCCGGCTCAGTGAACCCCCATCCGACATCCGGAGATGCATCTGCATCAGGCGTTCATCATACTCATCAAGGGCGATCGTCAGGAGTGAATCGAGAGAGCTTTCAAACGCAGGTTGGCGCACATCATTTACACGGTTTCGGTAGAATCCATAGATCAAATTGTTGCGCACTTCCGGGTTACCGACGGTAGCAGCCAGCGACAGAAGCTGCCCGATGTGATGGGATTGAAACGCTTCACGCGAGGCCAATACGCCGATCGCCAGTGCGCAGGCCGGCTCCCTTCCAAGTTCTTCCTCATGTCGGAGCAGAAACAGTGCTTCCGGCTCTCCGCCATGGCGGCGAATCACTGTGCAGATACCGGCTTTTGTTGCGAAGCCGGCCTCCATCCAAAGCGATAACAACTTATCAAGATACCTCTCTCCAAACGGCTGCAACGACAACGCTAACCACGCCTCCGTTGAACGATCATCGGTTACCCGTTCAAAAAAACGATCCGGATCCTCAACATCCGCATAAGCCGCCCCCTGCCACGCCAGCGCCCGAACGACCGGATTGGGATGATCCAGAAAGGGAATCAAGGACGCAACGTTGCGTTCGGCGATCGCACTCGTTACCTCTTCCATCTGCTGCATATCCATTGGAAGCGGAAAAACGGGGTCTTTTGAACAGCCGGTGAACAGAAAGATGAAAACCAACCCCGGCAGAAAAGCTCGTCTCAAAAATCGGAAAATCAATCCTTGCTTTTTACACATATATCTTACATTATATGAACTGTATAACCTCCTCGTGAACACTACACCCTGCAATGTATGGATTTGGCACAGTTAACCCGAAAGCAGAAAGAGTTTTTTGATTTTATCGTGACGTACAAAAATGAGCACGATGTGTGGCCCACCTATCGAGAGATCTCGGAAGAATTTAACTACAAATCGCCCAACAGCGTTACTCAAAACATCCAGGCGTTGCTTAAAAAAGGGTATTTGGTGCGCGGTGAGGATGATGAATACGATATTCATCCCGACTATTCCGAGCTGTTGCATCAACCGCAAGGCAGTGGAATTCCGGTACGGGGGCTCATTGCGGCAGGCTATCTGCAGGAAGCAGTGGAAGCCGATCTTGGCACCATTACCCTTGAGATGCTTTTCCCTAATATGGATCGTATGTTTGCCTTGCGCGTGTCCGGGATGAGCATGAAAGAGGCCGGTATTTCCGATGGGGATTTTGTGCTGCTGATGGATGATGATATTAAAGACGGCGACATCGGCGCGGTACTCTATGACGGAGAAACCAGCCTGAAGCGCATTTTCTATGGTGAGAACGGCCTGCGCCTTGAACCTGCCAATGATGAGTACAGCGACATCACCATCGAGCCGGATGTGTTTGAGGAGGTAAAGGTGATCGGGAAATATATCGGCCATGTGAACAAGACCGGTATTCACAAAGCGGTACCTCATCGCCTGGCCGGCTAAGGCTCACACCCTGTTAATCCGTTAATTAAAGAAAGCTTTGAAAAACCAAGATTTTTGGTCAAGATCGAGGCCAAAGAGAATTTAAAACCGCAGCATATTGGTTATATGTGAGGATTTTAAAATCCCGCTAACAAAGAGCTTGGGTGTAAAACGGTTTTGCAAAACCTCCTTAAAGAGATTTTTCTACCTCGGTAGCTCCGCTGCGCTTCTCTTTTTTAATCTCCTCTTTGGTCGTCAGGCTGCCGTTACCGTCTTTTCGGGCTTCATACAGTTGCGAATCTTTGATCCACGCACGGCCGCCATCATGTTGTAGTTTTTTGCTGTTTTTATAATTGAATGCCTGTTTATGAAGATCCGGTAATTCTTTTCCGCTCATGGGTGCAAATTCTTATAGGTTATGGAGTGTTTCTGATTTTACTTTTTAGCAAAAAGCATTATCTTTCTGGTCTATCAAAAAAAGAATTTAACAGATTGATCGTATGTACGCTATCGTGAAAATTGGTGGGCATCAATACAAGGTTGAAGAAAACCAATCCATTTTTGTAAACCGAATTCAAACGGATGATGAATCCATCACGTTTGATGATGTTCTATTGCTTAAAGATAACAAAGGCGGCGTTAAAATCGGAAAGCCTTCTGTTAAAGGCGCCACGGTTGAAGCCAAAGTTTTGGATCACCTAAAAAGTGACAAAGTGATGGTCTTCAAGAAAAAGCGCCGCAAAGGCTACCGGGTGAAGCGAGGCCATCGTCAGCCCATCACCCAATTACTAATTGAGAAAATTTCGTAACTCCACACTATTATGGCACATAAGAAAGGTCAAGGCTCGACAAGAAACGGACGAGATTCAGAATCGAAACGACTCGGCGTAAAGAAGTACGGCGGTGAAGTGGTTAAAGCCGGAAACATCATTGTACGTCAGCGTGGAACCAAGTTCCATCCCGGTATCAATGTAGGCCGCGGCGGAGACGACACTCTGTTTGCACTCTCTGACGGTGTTGTTACATTTCAGCGCAAGCGCAACGGACGTAAGTTTGTAAACGTCGAAGCGTAGCAACTCTGCAGCGTGTAACTATTTTTGAAAGCCTCAGTGCATTTGTGCTGAGGCTTTTTCTATTTTCATACCATGACATTTACCATTCCTCACTTTTCCCCCTTGCAGCTCGGCACCATATATTGTGTCGGTAAAAATTACGCCAAGCACATCGACGAAATGGGTGGGCAGCGGCCCGGAGCCCCGGTTCTTTTCCTTAAACCGCGCTCGTCGGTTATCTACTCTCCGGCCATTGTCCGTCTCCCGGACATCTCCTCCGATGTGCATCACGAGGTAGAGATGGTTTTACTGATTGGCGCCACGGTGCACCGTGCAACAGCCCGGGAAGCGCGCGCTGCAATTCGGGCCATCGCCATCGGTATCGATTTTACTGCTCGCGACCTGCAATCCGACGCTAAAAAAGCGGGGCTGCCGTGGGCGCTCTCCAAAGGGTTTGATACCTTTGCCCCGATTGGAAACTTTAAAGAGGTGACTGGCGATGATGACTTGTCGGCCTGTACACTTGAATTAACCGTTAACGACAACGTTCGTCAATCGGGCACCACCGCTGACATGCTCTGGCCGCCCGAGGAGCTGGTTGCCACCATTTCGCAGCACATGACGCTGCTGCCGGGCGATCTCATATTTACAGGCACTCCGGAGGGGGTATCCCGCGTTGAGAAAGGGGACCGCATACGCGCAAGCCTCAATCAAACCGACTCTGTTCTTGATGTGCAAATCTCTTCATAACTGCCCGACCCTTGCCTCTGTGCTACTGACTATTCTGATGGGTACGCTCACCGCGCCGGCTGTATTATTCGGACAAAACAGTGCGGCACCGGCTGATTCGATTCATTACCTGTGGCCAACCAACGCCAGCACTCAGCTCTCGGCAACCTTTGCCGAAACCCGTTCGGCTCACCTTCACAGCGGTATCGATATTCGCACGTGGGGCCGGGAGGGCTACGATGTGTATGCGTCTCGCAGCGGTGTTATCTACCGGCTCGGGATGAGTCCATCGGGTTACGGAAATGTCATTTATATGAAGCATGATGATGACACGTACACCGTGTACGCCCATCTGAACCGATTTGAACCGGAACTACAGGCATTGGCCGATTCGGTTCGTCTGATGGACTACCGGGCTGAAATCGATCTCATAATCGAAGAAAAAAACATCCGTTACGAAAAAGGAGAGCGAATCGGATTTACCGGCTCCACCGGAGTGGGGCCGCCCCACTTGCATTTCGAAATCCGCGACCGGCATTTTGAGCCGGTAAACCCACTCTTGTACAATTTATCCATCACGGATACGGTTCCTCCGGTATTTCGCGGCCTTGCGGTTGAATACTTTGATCCGAGCTCCCTGCATCCGATCGGGCACGAGCGGTTCACGCCGCTTCGAACAGATAACGGAGTTGTTTTTTTTGATACCCTTACCGTATCGGGCCCTGTGGGGCTTGCCGTAAATGTACACGATCGAGCCAATCGAACCCCGAACGTGTACGCCGTGTATGAGGTGGCGATGATTGCTGACGGTGATACACTTTTTCATTCAAAAGCCGATCAACTCTCCTTTCGTGAAAGCCGGGCCATGTTTCTGGATCGTTCATATCCCATTTTGGCTGAGAGCCGAAGAGGCTACCAACGGTTGTTTGTCGTGAACGGAAACCGGCTCCCACTCTACAAAACGGTTCGGAATCGCGGTGTGCTGTGGATGGAAGACGGCGAAATAGAAATAAATATCGTGGCCTCCGATCGGAATGGAAATCGGACAACGGCGGTTGTTCCGGTTCGCTTTCGGGGTGCGCCGCCGCCTCAGGCTGTTACATCACTGCCTGCCTACCCTGCTGCAAATCTCTCAACGTCCATGGTTCCCTTTCGCCCGATGGCGTTTCGCGACATTCAGCCTGAACTCATCAATGGAACCGTGCTCAAACAGCCCGCTGGCCCGGCCGATCCGGAACCTCATAGTCTGATACCCCCACCCGGCAATGGACAAACCGTGGCCAAGACACTGCACCCGGGCCAGTCGGCCTCTCTCTCTTTGCCCGATAAATCTGCCGAACTTCGGATCCCGGCCGGGGCCCTTTTCGATACACTCACCGTTTCTATGCGAAAAGAGATGTTCGGATCCCTGCCTCGTTTCCACTTTAATCCAAGCCGCCTGCCAGTAAACGAAAGCATTCACTTCTTTTACCGTTTACCGCAGCACCTGCAGAACAATGGGCGGATCGGTCTTTTTGCGTATGATGAATCCCGCAACCGGCACTCATTTCTTGGATCCGTCCATTCCGGAAAGTATTTACGGGCAAACCTTCTTGAATTTACCGAACTCCACATTTTGGAGGATATTCATCCACCCTGGGTTGGAACGCCATCCATTCAGCAAAACCTGGCCGGTCACGATATTGTTACCGTGCCGGTTACCGACCAGATGTCCGGCATCGATTACCGACGATCATCAATCACCGTAAACGATGAACCCGGTATCATTGAATATGATCGGGATAAGAATTTACTGATCTACTACCTGCCAAATGCCTCCTTTGGCCCTACCATTATGGTTGATGTAACTGTTTATGACGGTATCGGAAACCGGACAGAGCGAACATTTCCGGTACGTCGGTAAATTCCTCCCGCATCACTTACTTGTAGGCTATGCAGCTGATTTCGACCAGAACGTTTTTAGGGAGTGTGCGCACTGCTACTGTCTCGCGGGCCGGTGGTTTCTCACCAAAATACGCGCCGTAAATCTCGTTCACTTTAGCAAAGTCGTTCATATCAGCCAGATAGATTGAACATTTTAATACCTTTCCAAAATGGGTGTCTGCTGCAAGCAATACAGCCTTCAGGTTCTCCATGACCTGTTTTGCCTGAGCTTCGATACCTCCTTCCACAATATCCATGGAAGATGGGTTCAGGCCGATCTGACCGGAACAATATACCACATTGTTATGTACAACTGCCTGGCTGTACGGGCCGATGGCTGCCGGTGCATTGTCGGTTCGTATGGTTTGATGGTTCATAAATGCGTATGCGGTTGTTTCGGGTTATGAATGAATAAGGTAACGCAAATCACGCAAAATTCATGAGATTCATGCTTGTACCTCCATTGCTATAACACCTCGTAATCGTTACTTTTAAGCTGGCTCTAGACAATCTTTTTAACTACTTACTCTTTCTTTAACCAATAATGAACGTGATGAAAAAAATATCTCACATTTTTGTATACCTGCTACTTGTTGGGCTTTTGTACAACTGCTCGTCCACCGATCCTTTTGTCAGTGACATTGAGACCAGTTTAATTCTTGGCAATTATGACAGCGCGATCGAGATTGCTCAGGATGCTGTCAATGAAAATCCTCAAAACGGTGTTGCACACTATTTTCTGGGTGTTTCACAAGCCAGCAAGGCACAAGTAACTCCAAATCCCAATGCGCGTCAGCCTCTTTACCGTAATGCGCGCGAGTCTATAATACATGGCAAAGGTCTGATGCAAACACGCGAAGATCGTCCCGATGCTCTGGATGAATTCGATGACACCATTACAGCTTTCTGGGCATTTGAACACAACGAAGGTGTTGCATTTCTGACAGACGACAGTCTTCGCTCCGTAACACCGGATGCGAACGATGTGGCCATCGCTCACTTCATAAACGCAACCACGATCCAGCCTGACAGCGCGATCACTTACATTGCGCTCTCATCCACGCAGTTTAATCAAGGTAACATTCCGGGTGCCATTGAGAGCTACGAAATGGCTATCGATCGATTAGACACTGTCGAAATTGATGATTATGACTTCCTTATTAGTCTCTACATCTTGGAGGAACGGTTAGACGAAGCCGAACGTCTGGCTCTTCGCGCAATCGATTCCTATCCGGGTGAGACGATTTTTATTCGATCGCTTGCTGACGTTTACACACGCCTTGACCGAGTTGACGAAGCCGTTGCTCTGGTTCGGGACTTAATTGCCCAGGAACCTAACAATCCGCTTTACTACCGGGTACTCGGTACACAAATCTACCAAAGTGTAGGTGAATTGAATGAAGAGCTTACCACACTCTACGAGCAGCGTTACGATTTACAGCGCAGTTTACGCGATCTGAGCGGTCAGCAGCGTACTGCTGCAGAAAATGAAGTTGCTCAAATTTCTCAACAAATTGACGAACTCGAAGCTGAAGTAGAAGAGCTCACAAAAACGTCTATCGACGAGCTTGAGCAGGTTGTTCGCCTCGACCCTCAAGATGATAGCACATTCGATATCCTCGGGATTATCCACCAAAACTGGGCATCAGTTCTATTCCAGAAACGAAATTTCACCATCGACGACGAGGAAGCGTTTCGTATTGAAGACGAAGCTGTAGAGTATCTCGAAATTGCACGAGGCTTCTACGAACGGGCTGCTGAAATTAATCCAGACAATCCGGATTACTGGCAATCTCTCTTCCAGGTCTACACCAACCTTGGTATGGATGAGGAAGCCCGCGAAGCGATGGAAAAAGCCGGTCTTTAATCAACCAACTATATGAAGTATACATTCTTATCCCGCAAAGTGAGTGCACTGCTCACTTTCGGGATTTTTTTTGCAGTCTCTTGTTCTACCCTAACACAATCGTCTAAACCACCTCACGAGCTTTATCATGAAGGGAATTACGATCAGGCCCTGGAGCAGGTAAACCGCACCCTTGCCGATGATCCGCAACGTGAAGACCTGCAACTCCTGAAAGTATCAATCTTGACCGCGCAGGCAAAGAATCTCCCGCAACCCGAACGGCGAACTCTCCCCTACCGGAATGCATATGACACCAAAAACCTTCAAATTCACGAACCGGCACTTTCCGATTCGGCGCATTCGTTGCTATTGTCGGCCTGGTCGTTCGAGCAGGATGCTGCTTTGACAATCCTGCAACAGGAGTCGCGACTTTCTGATCAGCAGTACCGTCTTGCAAAATCGCATCTTGAAAATGCACTCACCGTACTCCCCGACAGCTCCGCCCCGTATAGTTTACTCTCTACACTATCGTACCGACAGGGTGAAACCGATCAAGCCCTCCTTTACCTGCAACAGGCCGTCGAAAACGATGCACATGTTACCGAAGCAATGCTCGAAAAACAGGCCTATCTCTATATGGAGACCGGCAATCTGGAACGATCAGCTGAACTGTACGAACAGCTGGTGGATCAGTTTGGCACAACAGACACTTACACCCACGGACTGTTAAATGCCTATATCCTGCAGGAGCGGCACGAAAAAGCAATAGAGCTATTAAGTGAGCTTCGGGAGTCGCATCCCACACGGCCATTTTATCTGGAAGCACTTGCAGTACAAAGCTATTACCAATCCCGCCGGGAATTTGAGCAGGACAATGATATCGACTCCTTTGCCGCCGATTTGGCGCGCATTTCAGACATGTTTGAGGAGCTGATGGCCATGACCCCTTTCTATGAAGAGAGAACCCACCGGGCGGCCACCTTCTACAGTAACGCAACCCGACAGCTTCTGGAACACGGACGGGATTCATTTGCTGATAAAGCCGCTCAATTTGCTGCATCTTCCGTTCAACACTGGCAGCAGCTTATGGAAAACGACCCTGAAAACCGGGCGTATGCCGTACAGCTTGCACGAGCGTATCGGGCAGCCGGCATGACCAACGAAGCCGAATTATTGGAGCAACAATATAATCTATAATCTACCTTATGAAATTTAACACCAAGGCCATTCACGCAGGGCAGCAGCCGGAACCAACCTCCGGAGCTGTTATGCCCCCTATCTTCCAAACGTCCACCTACGCACAAAAAGCACCAAACGACCACCAAGGTTATGATTACGCCCGGGTTGGCAACCCCACCCGAACCGCGTTGGAAAATCTGATTGCAGGTATCGAAAATGCACGCCATGGGATCTGTTTTGCCAGTGGCGTGGCGGCTATCGATGGTATCCTGAAGATGTTTCGGCCGGGCGATCATATCATCTCCACCAACGATTTATACGGCGGTACATATCGGCTCTTCACCCAGGTTTTTGAGCCGTATGGCATCCGTTTCTCTTTTGTGGATATGACCCGGATAGAGGAAATTGAGCAAGCGGTTACCGACCAAACAAAATGCATCTGGATAGAGACACCCACCAATCCACTGCTGCGCATTATCGATATACAGGCGGTAACAAAAATTGCAAAACAGCACCAGATTTTAACGGCCGTTGACAACACCTTCGCCTCTCCTTATTTGCAGCGTCCACTCGACCTGGGTGCCGATATGGTGATGCACTCCAGTACCAAATATCTGGGCGGACATTCTGATGTAATCGGTGGTGCCGTGGCTGTCAACTCGGATGAGCTGGACGAAAAAATTCGGTTCCAAATTAAAACCTCCGGCGCCGTTCCGGGTCCCATGGATTGCTATCTGATTTTGCGTGGCATCAAAACACTCGGCATTCGCGTGCAACAGTCTACCAATAACGCAAAGGCCATTGCGAGGCGGCTGGCCGAACACCCGGCAGTGAGAACGGTTCACTATCCCGGTCTGGAGTCGCACCCACATCATGAGCTTGCCAAAAGACAGATGGACGATTTTGGTGCCATGATTTCATTTGAGTTGAAAGACGATTCAATCGATCGCGCCGTTCAATTCATGCAATCTGTTTCGATATTTACGCTGGCGGAAAGCCTGGGCGGTGTAGAATCACTGATTAGCCACCCCGCAACCATGACACACGGATCCATTCCAAAAGAGGTTCGCGAAAAGGCCGGGCTGTTCGATTCGCTGATCCGTTTGTCCGTGGGCATCGAAGATGCCGACGATTTGCTGAGCGATCTCGAAAATGCATTGAAATAAAATTAATAAAAGGAGCTGAATACCATGAGAAATGTTGTAATAGTAGAAGCCAAACGAACCCCAATCGGTGCTTTTGGAGGCACTCTCTCTTCCTTCACCGCGCCGGAACTCGGAGCCTCGGCCATTCTTGCCGTATTAAAAGGGGCCGGCATCAAACCCGAAGATGTAGACGAAGTGGTAATGGGCAATGTACTCACAGCCGGTGTTGGCCAGGCACCCGCCCGACAAGCCGCCATGAAAGCAGGCCTCCCCGACAAAACCCCCTGTACCACCATCAATAAAGTGTGTGCCTCAGGTATGAAATCGATCATGATAGGAGCCGACCAAATTGCACTTGGACAAGCTGATGTGATTGTAGCCGGCGGCATGGAGAGCATGAGCAACGTACCCTATTATCTTACCAAGCACCGGTTTGGATCGAAGCTGGGCAACGCTCAGGCCATAGACGGACTCATTCACGACGGGTTGTGGGATGTGTATAACGATTACCATATGGGCAATGCGGCTGAGTTATGCGCCCGCGAATGCAACATCAGTCGCGAGCAGCAAGATGAGTTTGCCATCGAATCGTACAAACGGGCAATCGCCGCGCACGAGAACGGATACTTTGATGATGAAGTCATCACCATGAAAGTGAAAGATCGCAAAGGCAACGTAACCGAAGTGCGGATGGATGAGGAGCTTGGGAAAGTAAACTACGACAAGATTCCCTCCCTTCGCCCGGTGTTTGATAAAGAAGGTACCGTTACCGCAGCCAATGCAAGCAGTATTAACGACGGCGCAGCCGCTGTTCTATTGATGAGCGAAGAGAAGGCAAACGAATTGGGGCTTACACCCATCGCCATGATTAAAAGTCATGCCAGTGCAGCTAAAGCACCGGAGTGGTTTACCACCGCCCCCGCCGATGCCCTGCCTATTGCTCTGAAACGAGCAGGATTCGACAAGAACGACATCGACCTGTTCGAAATTAACGAGGCTTTTTCGGTCGTATCCCTGGCCAACAATCAAATTTTGGAATTGGATCCTTCCATTGTAAACATTCACGGCGGTGCGGTAAGTATCGGCCATCCGATCGGCTGTTCGGGAGCCCGCATTGTGGTTAGCCTGTTGCACGCGCTAAAACGCACCGGTGGTAAAAAAGGAGCGGCCGGTATTTGTAACGGCGGAGGCGGCGCATCGGCTCTTACTGTCGAAATGGCCTGAATAAAGAGATAATATAAATTTTAAACCCCCGTGTTGACATTCAAATCACGGGGGTTTATCATTATACCGTAACAAACCTATCACAAAAGAATTGCCGATCAGAAACAACGATACACTCACTCCACCTCAACCAACAGCTGTATAACAGCCCGTTCTGATCAACTAATTGATGTGCCTATAGACTATAGCTACTGTTTTATCTAAGCTAAACAACTTTTTCATTACACGAAGTATATGTGTAGAAAGGTACAGTCTATCATTTTTGCGGTATTCGCTCTCTGGGTTTTTGCGCCCGTTGTAAGTGCCCAATCACTGATTAAAGTAGCCGAGAATGAGCAATACACCGACTATCATTTCGTAAATGATAGTTTGCGTCCGGTCCACGCCTACGAATTTACTGTACAGGCTGGTGATGCCGGTGCACTTAGTGTGTTTTCACAAACGGTGAGGGAGGTCGAGTGGCACACATCCACACCTGAGCTGGCCACAGCTCTGGCACTGTTTGGTGATGATATTCCCCTTTTTGAACGGGTTGAGGGCGGCATCTCCCGTGGCCGGCAAATCGACAATCTCCGCTTCCATCCCACCCGCTACTCTGAATCCGATTCGCGAACTTTGCTCATTGTAAAAGAAGCTCGGTTTCGTGTGCGCCACGCGCCAAATGATGCACCCCACCGCACCACTGCAGCAGCACTGACCAATGAGACGTCTCCTTTTCAAACCGGCCAGTGGTACAAAATTCCCATCTCTGAACGCGGCATCTATCAGATAGATCGCGCCTATCTGGAATCGATTGGATTATCACCCGCAGCCATCAACCCAAGCCAGGTTCAAATCTGGACAACACCGGGCGGTGAACTCCCGCGCTTAAATGCGGCAGAACGGCCTCAATTACAGCAGATTCCAATACTGTTCGAAGGCAACACCAGCAACAGTTTTGACCAAGGGGATCGGCTTTTCTTTTATGCAGACTCGCCCCACGCCGAATTCCGGGAACAGAATGGCTCGTTTTCTCATCAGCTGCATCGCTATAGTAATGAAAACCACGTGTTTCTCACTGTCGCCAACGAGCCGGGTTTGCGGGCTGCTCCTCAGCCGTTTCTGGATGCTCCGAATCGGATAAGCCAGGTTCGCGACGTCTTCTGGTATGAGGAGGATCTCTTCAAATCGGAGCCAAAAATCAGATCGGGACTTAACTGGTACGCTGTACAACTGTCAAATAATCCCGGAAATCAGTCAAGGGATGTTGTAACAGCCACTATTCCGGGCCTTATCCCTAACCAGACGGTAAATGTAGACCTACGGCTTGTAGGCCGTTCCACACAAACCATGCAGATGAGCTTTTTCCTGAATGGCCAGTCCATTGCAACATCCACGGTTGGCTCCATTCGAAGCTACAGTTCCGAGGAAGGAATTTCCGGTCGGGCGCTTACCGTAGGCACATCCACACAGATTGGGTCCACAGAAGAGCTCACCCTTCGTGCACAACTCAACGCACCGGAACCGAACAGCGAAGGGTTTGTGGATTGGGTTCGATTCACCTTCGACCGTTCCCTCACTGCGCATAACAATGAACTTTTGTTCTTCGCTCCGGAGGGTCTATCCGGCCGCGCGGTATACGAAATGGACGGATTTGGCTCCACTCCGATGGTTTTTGAGGTTTCTGACGCTCAAACCCCCCGGCCTCTTCAGGCACAGCAGATTCAAGGACGGTATCAATTTAGTTTTGATCACAGCCAGCCAGAGCATCGATTTTATGCGCAATCTGATATTCGCGTACCCGCCGAGGCCACCCCTGTCGACAATCAAAACCTGCGGGGTATTTCCTCTTTCCCTCAGTACATTATCGTTACCGCGCCGCTTTTTTACGATCAGGCTCTCGAGTGGGCAGCGTATCGCGAACAAAAAGATGGGTTTACAACCGTTGTTGCACTTCAGGAAGAGATTTTTAACGAATTTAACGGGGGCACACCCGATGTAACGGCCATTCGTGACTATGTGAAATTTTTATACGACCGCGCCTTTGCTGCCGGGCAAACCCCACCCGAACACCTGCTTCTTTTTGGTGATGCCACCTTCGACTTTCGGAATATCACCGGCGGCTCCATCACCAATCATGTGTTTACGTTTCAAAGCGAAGAGTCGCTGCATCGCATCAACAGCTATGGCAGTGACGATTTCTTTGTACTGCTCGACGACTCGGAAGGTGAATGGCAGCCATTTACCAGCCAGGAACGTATCGACATGGGCGTCGGGCGCTTTCCCGTCAATACCCGCCAGGAGGCCGCTATTTTAATGGATAAAATCCGGCGTTATGAAAACAGTGATACGCAAGGCGATTGGCGAACACGCTTTACATTTGCCGCTGATGATGATTTCCCCGAAGTAGAGCTGAACCGCGACCTCCACCTGCTCAATGCCGATGGGACCGCCATTGAGATTGATTATGAAAGCTCGGCAACCATTGCCAATAAAATTTACATGCTCTCCTATCCGGTCGAGACCACCGCTGCCGGCCGGCGTGTGCCCGGTGCAACCGATGATCTGATTGCCGCATTCAACAACGGATCATTGGTGGTGAACTACTCCGGGCACGGCAACGAAACCATTCTTGCCGATGAGTTTCTGTTTTCAGCTGATATGATTCCAAGACTCACCAACCGCGACCGGCCGGCCATTTTTGTTACGGCTACATGCCAGTTTGGGCGGTATGATGATGCCGATGCAAAATCAGGTGCTGAACAAACTCTTTTATGGGAAGATGGCGGAATTGTTGCGGCGCTCACCACCACCCGCGTAGTCTTCACAAGTGCTTCTCCCGGCAGCAATAATTTTGGTCTCAATATTCAGTTAACCCGACAAATGGTACAGCCCACCTCCGATGGCAAGCCGCAGCGGCTGGGAGATATTTACCGAAACACCAAAAATACCAGCCAGGGAGCCGGGTTCAACGCCCGTAAATTTATCCTATTGGGTGATCCCGCCATGCGCATTGGCCTCCCCGATCAACAAGCCGAAATCACGTCTATTAATGATGTGGATCTTGCCGCCAACCCCGATACGGTACTGCAAATTCGCGCCCTCGACCGAATGGTGATTGATGGCGCCATACGAAATCAAACGGGTGGAATTGATACGCAATTTAACGGAGAAGCCACCGTGCGTGTTCTCGATTCCGAGCGGGTCGTGAATCTGCCAAGCAAACAGTGGGTACAGGAAGGCCGCTGCTTTTTGCCCAATTGCCAGTACAGTGTAGAAAACGATGTTCTCTTTAACGGGTTGGTATCTGTACAGAACGGCCTGTTCCGATCGGAGTTTATCGTACCGCGGGATATTAGCTTTTCTGAAGAGCGTGGACGAATTCTGGTGTACGCCTCTTCGCAACAAACCGACGCATCCGCTTCTGTTACCAATTTTTTCTTAAACGGTGTCAATGAGAACGCCCCTACCGACCGGCAAGGACCGGAACTGGATGTATACCTGAACGACCGCACCTTTGTAAATGGGAATCTGGTAGGCAGTAACTCCATCCTGTTTGTGGATCTTGAAGATGAGTCGGGCATCAATACAACCGGCATCGGTGTTGGGCACGAAATTATCGCCACCATCGACACCAATCCGCGGCAAACAGTAGTATTAAACGATTTCTATCGCAGCGATTTGGACGATTTTCGAAAAGGACGTATCGAGTACCCACTCGAGGAGCTGCCAACCGGCAGTTATACGCTAACGGTTCGTGCCTGGGATGTACAGAATAACCCATCCGAACAAGAGATCCAGTTCGAAGTTGCCGATAGCGACCAGCTGGAAATTCGGAATGTGTACAACTATCCCAATCCCATGAACAACAGAACCCGGTTCATTTTTGAACACAATCAGCCGGGAAATCTACTCGATATAGACATCCGCATATTCACACTTAGCGGGATGCCTGTAACACGCTTAAGGGAAACGCAAATAACCTCGAACGCTTATGCTGATATTGAATGGAATGGCCTTGACAGGGACCATGATCGCCTGGCTAATGGTACTTATATATATGTGCTACGAGTTAGAGCAGATACCCCGCAAGGAATGCAAACCCAGGAAAAAATCGAAAAACTTGTCATTATCCGGTAACAAAAGCATCAAATAACCAAACTATCCGTTATATTTCGGAAATAAATCTGTTGAACTATGCGTAAATTTGTATTTCTGCTCACAGCCTTTGCTCTAACATTTGGCCTGGCCCAAATATCCACTGCACAAGTCGGTATTACAGCCGTTCCTTTTCTGCAAATTGAACCCGACTCACGGGGTGCCGGAATGGGGAATACAGGCGTGGCCATAGCTGACAATGCCTCTGCCATTTTCTGGAATCCGGCAGGCCTTGCCTTTCAGGATCAAACTCAGATCAGCATTACACATGCCAACTGGCTGCCCGCTTTCAATGCCGACCTGTTTTACGACTACCTGGTAGGTGTGCGCCATTTTGAAGGTATTGGCACGCTGGGAGCACATATCACTTTTTTGAACCTCGGCGAACAGGTTCGAACCAGTTCATCAAATATTGAGCTGGGCCGATTCAACAGTTTCGAAATCGCCGGCGGTGTATCCTACGGCTTTAATCTGAATGACAATTGGGCATTGGGTACCGGATTGCGTTTCATTTACAGCTCCCTTGCCGATGGCAACGTGGGCCAGGGCGAACAGCAGATCAATCCGGGCTCGAGTGTAGGTGTCGACCTCGCTGCGATGTACAAATCCAATCCGTTTTTACTGGGCAACAGAAATGCCCGATTCAACGCCGGAATGAACCTTTCAAACCTCGGGCCAAGCGTACAGTACATCGACAACGAACAGAAAGATCCGCTGCCAACCGTTTTGAGGGCGGGTTGGGCACTGACAATGGATCTCGATTCGCGGGGTGTAAACACGCTTACCCTTGCAAATGATATTTCGAAGCTGATGGCCCGCAATGAAGTACGTGAGACAGATACCGGTGTTGAGGTAACCGGAATGAACTCCCTCGAAGCACTTTTCCGCGCCTGGGGCTCATTCGAACGAACCATCGGAGATGAAGTCGTAACCGTTAGTCTGTTCGATCAATTGATGATCGGAACCGGCCTCGAGTACTGGTACAATCAACAGTTTGCCCTTCGCGGAGGCTTTTATCATGAGGCCGAAAACAATGGGAACCGCCGCTTTGTTACCTTGGGTGCAGGACTCCGTTACAACCTCATTGGCGTTGATTTTAGCTACATCTACACGCTGGAAGAAGATCATCCCCTTGCCAATACTATCCGCCTGAGCCTGCTTCTCACATTTAACTAATTTCAGCAGATGCTGCCGGTTAATGTATGACTATTTCAATAAGCTGGAGCAGCGCAAAGTGGTTCCATTTTGCGCTGCTCCTTTTTTTTTGGATAACCATCCCCCGCTCTCTTTTTGCACAGGGCGTATACGCGCCTGCACTTTTTCCGGCTACTCAGGCGGGTTCGCAAACCATCTTTCCTGATCCGGTACAGGGCACTCTGCACATTGTGGCCGTCATGGTAGAGTTCGAACCGGACACCAATCGGTTCACCACCGGTAACGGCACCTTCGGCCCGGGCTCCATGCCATTTCTGGAATCGCCGGATATTACAATCGATCCGCTTCCACACGATAAAGGATATTTTGAGGCACATCTCACCTTCGCTAAAAACTACTTTGAACGGGTTTCGGGGGGGCTTCTCAATGTTGAGTTTCAGGTACTTGATGACATTTTCCGGCTCCCAAATCCCATGGAAACGTACTCTCCAATCGGCGAAAATCCATCCTCGGAACCACTCGGTGAGCTGGCTCGCGATGCCTGGCAGGCCGTTCAGGAATCGGGAAATCTGAACCTGAATGTGCAAGCCGGCCCCGATGACACCATCGCCTTTGTGCTATTCCACGCCGGCGCCGGACGAGACATACAGCTTACCGGCACATCACTTACCATTACCCCGCAGGATATCCCCTCGGTTTACATCAGCACCGATGCCTTCCGAAGGTTGTTTAACGACCCCTCCTTTTCCGGCTTTCCGATTGATAACGGCAACCTGCTGGTAACCAATACACTTATTCTGCCCCGTACGCTAAGCCGTCCGGGTGAAGATATCACCGGTGCCCCGCTTGTTCTGCAGCTCTCTACCAACGGAATGGTTACGGCGCAGCTCGGCTCACACCTTGGCCTTCCCGATCTATTTAATACTCAAAACGGCCAGTCGGGCATCGGGCGGTTTGGCTTAATGGACGGTGCCGGAATTTTTGCCTACAACGGATTGATCCCACCCGAACTATCCGCCTTTGAACGCATGTGGCTGGGCTGGGATAACCCCTTTTCGATTGAAACCGACCGAACCGATCCGGTGGAACTTCCCGCGGTATCCCTGCGAGAGCCGAACAGAACCGCCCGTCACTCCATATCTGTGGATGAATATTTTCTGGTCGAAAATCGCCATCGAGACCCGCAGGGCAATGGTGTTACCCTAACCATTCGCCGCCCCGATGGCTCCATCACACAGCAAACCTTTACCAACGCCGACACGACGTTCATTTTTCAGAGTCAGGGTTTTAATGAGCTGTTTGAACCGGGCGTAATTATCGACGCCGATAACTACGATTTTGTACTGCCGGGCGGCCCCACTGACGGCGACGATGATGACCGAACCCTCAATGGCGGTGTTCTTATCTGGCACATCGATGAGGGAATCATCCGATCGCGATTGGCCCGAAACGAAGGCATCAACGATGACCCCAACCGGCGGGGTGTAAACCTGCAGGAAGCCGACGGTGCACAGGATATTGGCCAGCCAACAACCATCGGCTTTTTCGATAATCCGGTAAACGGCTCCGCATTCGATTTCTGGTGGTCGGGCAACAATGCTTCGGTTGTTACACAAACCGGAACATTCACGTTTTTCGAAAACCGTTTCGGCCCCGATACAACCCCGAACAACCGAAGCAACTCCGGGGCTCCCTCTTTCTTCGAAATGCTCGACTTTTCCGATAATCTGCCGGTTGCCTCATTTCAGATTCAACGGGCCAACCCTGCCGGCGATACCTTTCGCCTGTTTGATGAACTGACACTGGATGATGATCAATTTTTTACCCCGGCCGGCGATTCATATTGGCGCTCGTATCCGCTGTCGAGCCTCCCTTTTAACGATGACCAGATTATACTTCCTTCACAAACCAAACTGTACTTCTACAACACACAAAATCGCAGCCTGCTCGAAAGTGCCGGCAACACCGAAGGTATTCAGCAACCGGTTTTCACCAATCCCACAGGAATGGCTCTGGGACAAAAACCAGACAACCCATCCGGACAAATTGATGCTACTTTTTTTCAGTTTTCGGGATCCAACGCACTCCCTTTCTGGAACTTTTCTGTGCCGGCTCATAATGGATTTATCAGCTCCCCGGAACCAACGGTACTACATTTTGACGGGAGCACAGCCCGCGCTCTTACCGACACGGAAACCGTAGAGCCCAACTTTTTCGATGTCGGGCTGCAGCAGTCCGAGTCGGTAGCCGGGTATCAAAGTCGCATTGACCGCGCCGGACAATTTACATTTACGACCCCTTCAGCATCCGCAAGCCGATCGGTCACCCTGCCCGAGGCTCCTTTTTTCAGGATGTTTACCGGCCTTGCCCAAACTGCCAACGGCTCTTTTCTGAGTTTTCTCCTAACCGAGAATCAATTATTGCTGGCTGAGGAAGCCGCTGACGGGGAGATCATCTTTACACCGCTGGCACAGGCTACTGTAGAGTGGCCGGCCATTACAGACCTGAACAGTGATGGATTTCCTAATTTCTTGTATGTGAACCGCGATGAAAATCAGCTGGAGTCCAAAAACCGAAACGGTGCGCTCGATAACGGCTTCCCGATTCGGCCCCCATCAGGATTCGAATTCCGGGGAACACCGCTCGTAGCGGATCTGGATGGCAATGGCGAACTGAACCTGGTAGTTGTGGGTCAGAGCGAAACATCACTCAATCTGTTTGCATATCGTCCCAACGGGAATCCTGTAGATGGATTTCCATTGCTTGTGGGCGGCATTCAGCAGCGAGACGATGAACCCATCCACCCGATCATTCACAATCAAAAATTAATAGCTGTAAGCCACCGGGGAGATTTTAAAGTGTGGGAGTTTCCTGACATGAGCAATGTTCAGTGGGCCGGCCGGTTCAATACATCAACCAACAATAACGTGACCGCTCTGGCCGATCAGGACGGTGTTTCCCCACCGGCTTTCGGTGTTCTGAATAGTGACGAAACGTACAACTGGCCAAACCCCGCCAGAGATGAAACGTATCTGAGATTTCAGCTTTCTTCTCCCGGAACCGTTCACGTAAAAATATCCACCCTGAGCGGCACACTCGTTTATGAACGGACGGTAGAAAGCCGTGGCCTGCAGCCCGAGGAATTTCGTATCGATACGTCGTCTTGGGGAAGTGGTGCGTACTTTGCCGTTGTCTCCGCTCAGGTAAACGGACAAACGGAACGAAAACTCGTTAAAATTGCGGTGGCCCGATGAGTTACAGATCGCTTCAATCAGTAATTGCACTTCTTGTTTTTCTGTTCCTTGCCACCTCGGCAAATGCACAGGTGAGTCCGGCCTTCTACGATTTTCCTCAAAATCACCTGTCGTGGTACACCATCGAAAGTGAGCACTTTTTTGTGCACTATCAGGAGGGAAACGACCGCAGCGCGCAAATATCCTCCAAAATTGCAGAAGAGATATATAAACCCATTACCTCGCTTTATGGATTGGAGCCGCCTCGAAAAACCAGCATTGTACTAAAAGACCGGGAAGATTTCTCCAACGGGGCCGCCTTCTTTTTTGATGATAAAATCGAAATCTGGCTGCCATCCCTTAACACACCTCTTCGCGGCACGCACGACTGGCTCCGCAACGTAATTACGCACGAATTTACCCACATGGTACAGCTGCAGGCGTCCATGAAACGAAGCCGCAATATTCCGGCTATCTTTCTGCAGTGGATCAATTACGAAGAGGTGCGCCGGCCCGATGTGCTTTTTGGATTTCCAAATGGTATCGTCACACTGCCACTTGCCACGGTCAGTATTCCCGCCTGGTTTGCCGAGGGTACAGCTCAATACCAGCGTGCGGATCTGGAATACGATCGCTGGGATACGCATCGCGATATGCTGCTGCGAACACGAATGCTCAGTGACACCTATCTCAGCTTTGTGGAGATGGGGCATTTTAATTCCAAAAACAGCGTAGAGCGTGAAGGGAATTACAACCAGGGCTTCTCGTTTGTAACCTACCTTACCGAACGGTTTGGCGAGCAGATTGTGGCCGATCTTTCAACCGGCTCGGCCAATGGGCCGTCCGATTTCTCCCGCGTCATGAAGCAGGTAACCGGCTACTCCGGAGAGGAGCTGTTTGAGGATTGGGTTGCAGACCGCAAACAGCATTACCGGCAACAAGTTTCATCCATTACTGCTACTGAAGAGACCATCGTAGAACCGGATGGATTTTTTAACTTTTTTCCTCAATACAGCCAGGCCGGTACCTGGTTTGGCTACCTCTCGAACCGCGGCCGCGATCATGCAGCTACAAAACTGATCCTTCAGAACGGCGACCGGCAGATTGAGATTGAAGGCATCCAAAGCGAACAGACACTCGGTGGCGAGCAGCTCTACCAGATGGAGCACGGTTTAACAACTAACATGGCCCTCGATTTTATCAGCAATCGATTCTCATTCTCCCCCGACGAGCAATCCGTTGCCTTCAGTATGGCCAAACGAAACCGCCGGGGCGAGACGTATCAGGATGTTTATGTGCTTGAATTAGGCACCGATCAGCCGAAACAGCTGACGCAAGATGCACGCATTCAGGATCCAAACTGGCATCCCTCCGGAGAGTCGATCATTGGCGTACGTTTCCATCGCGGCACACAAAATCTGGTGCTGATTGACCCTGTTTCGGGTAACACGGAGCCGATCACCCAATTTGAAGAGGGCGAAACCATCTACAACCCGGTATGGCATCCCAATGGAGAGGAGGTCTATTTTACTTCCGCCCTGCACGGCACACGAAACATCTACAAACTGAATGTTGGAACGGGAACCGTACAGACCGTTTTTGCCGATAACCTGATCGACTTCAGAAATGTGTGGGTAAATCCCGCCGGTGATTCGCTCTACTTTGCATCCGATATCAGTGGCATTTTTAATATCTATCGCAGTGCGATTGGTTCGGTAGAGATGGAACAGCTTACCGATCGGATTGGCGGAGCGTTTATGCCTCATCTGCACGGTGGAGAGCTCTATTATGCTACCTATCATGCCGAGGGCTACAAAATTGCCAAAACAGAGTTGCGCACTCTCCGTACGCGATCGCACGTTCAGCAGATGCCTTTTCCCGGTGTGGCCTATCAACAAGAGGAGGCATTATCAGATACATTTACTGTATTGAACGCCGCCCCTGATTACGCACTATCTTCATTAAACTTTGCAAAAGATACGTACGACGGGGAGCCTGTTCCCTTTCAAATCGAAACCGAGTTCGGGAGTGATGAACGCAGCTGGAGCCCCTACAATCAGCGCACCACCGGAGTAAATGTTCTCCCGATCGTGCGGTTTGATAATTACACCAAACTGCGCGGCAGCAATTCAAAGCTGCTATCCGAGGGCCGGTTTGGTTCCTTCGGAGAGAACCTCTGGCGGGATATGAAACTTGGGGCTTTTTTAAGTTCGCGGGATGTTACGGAACGCGTATCGCTGTTTGGTGGTGCGCTATTTGGATTCGGTTCACTGCCAGCCGATGGGGTCGGCGATTTCATTTCTCCCAACAGGCTAAACAGTCTCGACCGCGATCTCTTTTTTATATTTGAGCACCGGGGAATACCGTTTATCGAAACAAGCTGGTCGCCCACCGTCAGTTTCGAAGTTTTTAACCTGAAGCGAAACGTTCGTGACGGCATCACGATAGAGGAATTTCCCTGCACATCGTGCCTGCCTCAATCAAAAGGGATAGATATCCGGTACTCCATCTGGGAAGCAAACCTTTTCTTGCGCAGCAAACTAAACCGCTGGAGCCTGCTCGAATTTGGCGGTGCTTTTTCTCCATTTAGTGTTTCTACAGAAGGCTTTTTCTCGGATGAGCTGCAGCAGCCCATACCCGGAAGTACATCTGAATTTTTCCGCGGCTGGCGGTTTTCGACCGCTTACTATGCGGAGCTTATTGAACCGACCCGTCATGCCGACATTGCCCCTCAGGGCTTTAAAGGAAGCCTGACCTATCGATTTGAACCAAGCCGCCTGCTGGACGAGTTTGAAGTAACCGATGGGGTGCTTTCGCCCGTATTTGAGTCTTTCAATAACCATTCGTTTGAACTACGTTCGCGATATGGTTTCCCGCTAACGCAACGCTCTACCGGCATGGTCACTGCCCGCGCATTCAGCTATCTTAACAGCCCCGATGAATTCTTCTTCCTCGACTACACGGGCGGCTTGGTAGGCTTGCGTTCGTACCCATTTTTTGCCATTGGCGGCCATCAAACCGCTTTTGCTCGCGCATCTTTCCTTACCCCGATCTTCGAATCCATCAACCGGCAGGCCGGCCCCTATTCCATCGACAAAATCTTTGCACACCTGTTCGTCGAAACCGGAAACGGCTGGGGCGGCCCGCTGGACATTGGCGACCGTTTTAAAAGCGGCGTTGGCGCAGAGCTCCGTTTTGCCTTCAACAGCCATTATCTGTTCCCGCTAAAGTTTTTCTTTAATACCACATACGGTTTCGATCAATTTGACGTTACCCTCCCTGATGCGTTTATTACTGGTACGCAAGACAATACCGTAACTTACGGAAGGGAATTTTTATTCTACCTTGGCTTAACATTCGATTTCGATCTGTTATGAGATTAACGCTTCTTGTATTTGCTCTCTTCTTCCTTACCGATCAGGCAAGTTTCGGACAACAATTCAACACTGTAGAGCTTCCGGAGCGATCCATCGAATCACCTCAACATATTTTCCAGCTGCACAAGCCATCGGTTACCAAAGAGATTGATCAGCACGATCTCATCCGCCCGCTTTTGCATACATCCGGTGAAACGTTTGAAACCTACAACTTCCGATCTCCGCTGCAGCGCACATTTACCGAAAAACCGGGCTTGGCTCTGCTTTCATCAGCTATTCTGCCCGGCAGCGGCCGTGCCGTAAACGGCAACTGGGTCATGGCCGGTGTCTATTTTGCAGTAGAAGCGTCTGCCATCTATTTAACCATCGACAGTAGAAACAGCGCCCGCAGCCTTGAGCGGTCGTATCAGCAGTTTGCGAACGAGAATTGGAGCGTTGTGGAGTATGCCCAGTGGATTGTAGAATATTACGATTTCCATGGTTTGACGGCAGACGGTATTGACGATTTACGCTCGATGGTTGACGGAAAGAGTGCTACCTTCAATAACGATATTGATTGGGATGTCATCGATATCCAAACGTTGCGGGCGATAGAAAGAAATACACCCTACTTTTCGACCGATCACCAGCGCGCCAGTAATTTTTCTCATGTGTTGCCAGACTACGGCACACAGCAATATTACGAGCTTATCTCCAAGTACTACCAATTCCAGGGCGGGTGGCGCGATTATCGATCTTCTACCGATACCCCCTTCTACATCGGGCTGCAAGGCGAAAATGCAAGCCCATTTTTCATCCAGGGTGCCGTTATGTCCCGCCAGTTTAACGGCGACTACCGCACATCCCGCAATTTGATGAGCCTGCTCATTGCCAATCACGTGATCGCTGCATTCGATAGTTTCTTTACCTTTTCTGTGAAACAAAATCGGCTGCAAACCATTCCAAGTGCGATACCCGGAGAACAGTTAAGAGTGCGTTACAGCTTCTAATTGTTCTGCACTTACCGTATTTTTAGATCATGGATTTTTTAAAGAAGCTTTTTACCAGTAAGGTATTCTATATCTCTGTTGCCGGCATCGGTATAGCGGGGATCGCTCTTATTCTGCTGTTTGATTTTGTAATTATGCCGCGCTACACAAATTTTAACGAAGGAATAACGGTACCCGATGTAACCAAACTCTCCTTGCAGGAAGCCGAAGATCGAATTGAATCGGCCGGGCTTCGTTATGAAGTGTTAGACCGCAGGGCAAACACGGTTTATCCTGCCGATTATATTATCGATCAAACACCCTCTCCCCTTCAAATTGTAAAGCCTAATCGAAAAATTTATCTCACGGTCAACACCGCCACGCAGCCCACAACAGTTGTACCGCGCCTTGTGGATATGTCGCTTCGAAACGCACAGGTACAGATCGAAAATCGTGGCCTGCAGCTCGGTTCCATCAGCATGGAGTCGTCTCGCTTCCGAAATGTAGTTCTGCGCCAATCCATTGCCGAAGGCGATACCGTAGCGCGGGGCTCCATCATACACCTGACCGTTAGCGACGGGCTTGGGGATCGTCAGGTTGTCGTGCCGGATATTGTAGGCCTCAGCTACTCCGAAGCACAGCAGGCCATTCGAAGAGCAGGCCTACGAGTCGGGGAAGTGCGCTTTGAGCCAAGCCGTGAAGCCACCCCAAATACGGTACTCTCCTTCTCTCCAAATGAAGAGCAGTTAACCGAGGGCGAATCGCTTACATTGGTTCTTGCCGAGCGGTTTGATCTTCGTGAAGAGGTTGAAACCGGTGCAGTGGGTGCCGACACAACCGCCGTGCCACCGGATACCAGCAATGACAACCAGAACCAGCCGAACAAGGAATAGCTCTTTATGAATGTAGATCTACCCGCACTTGCCCCTTCCATTCTTGCTGCAGATTACACCCGCCTGGGAGAGCAAATTCAGGAATGTCTGGATGCAGGCATCAATTGGCTCCACTGCGACATCATGGACGGGCATTTTGTGCCCAATATCAGCTACGGGCCGGATGTTGTGGGCGCTGTTTCGCGTTCTGCACCCGAGGCGTTTATTGATACTCATTTGATGATTGAACAGCCCGATCTGTACATCGATGCCTTTGCAGAGGCCGGCTCCGACCTGATTTCCGTACACGTAGAAGCCTGTAAACACCTGCATCGAACCCTACAGCATATTTCATCAGCCGGCTGCATGACCGGTGTTGTGCTGAACCCTGCCACACCGGTATCATCCATCGAACCCATACTGGATATGGTTGATTTGGTACTTGTGATGAGTGTTAACCCGGGATTTGGCGGGCAAAAATTTATCGAATCCAGCCTTCGGAAAATCCAGGAGCTTAAAGTGTTAAAAGAAAATACTCCCTATAGCTACCTAATTGAAGTTGACGGCGGAGTGAATGTTAAAAACAGCATGGAGTGCACCCGTGCAGGAGCCGATGTGCTGGTAGCAGGAAGCAGTGTGTTTGGATCCGGCTCCATCGCCAAAAATGTAAACGATTTGCGCCAAAAAGCCATTTTAGGTACAGATCAGATCACGTAACCAAAAAACCATCCCTATTACAACCAGTAAAAAAATTATAGAGCAAACCATTGATCTCGGCGATATCGATCCGCTTTTGCTGTTCGGTTTCGAGGATAAAAATCTGGACGTGCTCCGAAGCAGCTTTTCAAACATTACGCTGACCGCAAGAGGCTCTTCCATTAAGCTCAGCGGAACTCCCTCGGAAGTAGGACAAGCCAGCGACATTCTTCAGGAAATGATCTCGATGGTTCATCGCGGAAAAGGTGTATCCGAGCGCGATATTCATACGCTTTTGGCGTTATCAGACAAAGGTGTAAAATTGGATCAACAAACATCCGATTTTGAGCCCGAGAGCGCAGATGTTATTCTACACACACATACCGGAGAAACCGTCTCTGCCAAAACGCCGGGGCAGAGCGCAATCGTCAAAGCTTCCGTAAAGAACGACATCTTGTTTGCCATCGGCCCGGCCGGAACCGGTAAAACCTACACCTCGGTAGCCCTCGCAGTAAAAGCACTGAAAGAGCGGAAGGTGAAAAAAATCATCTTGGCGCGGCCCGCTGTCGAAGCCGGAGAAAACCTTGGGTTCCTTCCCGGTGATCTCAAGGAAAAAATCGACCCCTACCTCCGCCCTCTCTACGATGCCCTCGAAGAGATGATCGAATTTGATAAGCTCGAATTTCAGTTGGCAAAAAACATTATCGAAATCGCACCGCTTGCGTACATGCGCGGACGAACTCTAAACAATGCGTTTGTCATTTTGGATGAAGCTCAAAACGCGACCAATACGCAAATGAAGATGTTCCTGACGCGTATCGGATTCAACAGCCGTGCAATTATTACAGGGGATATCACACAAACCGACCTGCCCCGAAAGCAGCAGTCGGGGCTGATCTCCATTCAAAAAATCCTGGATAAAATTGAAGGCATCTCCTTTGTATATCTCGATCAAAAAGATGTGGTTCGCCATAAACTTGTGCGAGACATCATTGATGCCTACGAAAAATTTGAAAATAAAAAAGAGTAACGGATAAACATGGCGAATCAAACCCCGGCCACCGTCCAAAAAACATCGGTGCATGCACTCTACGAAGGCACCTTTTCCGTGGGGCTCGATAAAGAGTTTTACCGTATTGAGCGAAGTGAATCGCCCCGAAAAGGAGCACTCAAATTGTCGATCAATCCCTTTCTGGTGTCAACCCGGGATCGAAATGTGTTGATAGATGCCGGTTTAGGGGATCTGTTTGGCGGCGATACCACCATCGAAACCATACTCGAGAATCTGGAACACCACGGGATATCGAATTACGAGATCACAGATGTTATTCTCTCCCACCTTCACTTCGATCATGTAGCCGGGCTGGCTCATCGTGCAAACGGATATTGGGAACTTACATTTCCCGATGCCAAGATCCATCTGTCTGATAATGGCTGGAAAAAGCTGCACTCATTGGCAAAAAATCTAACCGACGATCAGGCTCAGTTTTTTCATTTTCTTGATTCCCAGGCAGACATCCATTTTTTAGGTGAAGAATCAAAACCGCTGCCGGGATTCCGCACTGTTCACATGGGCGGGCATACAGAGTTTCATCAGGTAATATACTATGCCGATGAATCCCTCTCCTTCGTAATGGCCGGCGATATTTTGGGTACGCGCGGAGCCATTAACAAAACCTACGCGGCCAAGTACGACTACGAGCCCAAACGGAGTATGGCCGCCAGAGAAGAACTTCAGGCGTATGCCTTTCAGGAGAAGGCCGCTATTTTAGCCTACCACGATTCAATCAACCCCGTCTTCCGTCTTACAAATCACGATGAAACCAAAGGCTACACTCTTCAAAACGGATTATAATGGCTGATTCATCCCATATCGAGCAAATCAAACAGCACCTTATACAAAACGGCTTTCCCGAAACTGTGGATAGTGTCGTCATTTTAGGATCGGGATTGGGCGATTTTACATCGGTTATCCAAAACCCTGTCATCGTTTCATATTCAGATATTCCCGGTTTTCCTACATCCTCTGTGCCCGGCCATTCCGGCGAGCTTATTTTTGGCACGGTAAAGGATAAAACAACCATCGCTTTTTCGGGCCGTTTCCATCACTATGAAGGATATCCCTATCAAAAAACCGTACTGCCCGTAAGGCTTGCCGAGGCTTTTTCAGCCAAAAAGCTGATCATCTCTAACGCTGCCGGAGCAATTAACACGGCGTTTAAAATTGGCGATTTAATGGTAATCGAAGATGTTTTTCGGTTTTTCCAAAAAGTGACGGCTGCCCCGGCAGAACCCTATCGAATACAGCTTTTCAAAACCGCTGAAACCGTTCGCCAGATAGCCGCCTCCATCGGCTTAGAGGTTCAACGTGGCACCTATCTGTTCATGAAGGGGCCAAACTACGAAACCAAGGCAGAAATTCGGGCTTTTCGAATCCTTGGTGCCGATGTTGTTGGAATGAGTACAGCCCCCGAAATTATTGAATCGAGCCGAATTGGGCTCCCTACCGCTGCCATCTCCTTGGTAACCAATATGGCCGCCGGTGTGCAAAAAGGAAAGTTGGACCACTCTGAAGTAAAAGAAGCCGCCGAAAGCCGAAAAGATGACTTTGCTCGCCTCGTTTCGGAACTCATCGCTCAACTGTAAATCAGCCGGCAGCCGATAGCACCGCCTGAGCCGCCATTCCCGTTGCAATAGCCAAAACAAAGCTGTACAAAGTGCCGATGAGCACGTATTCAGTAAGCTTTCGATTGTTGGCATTACTCAAGTCACCAAATCGAAAAACCGACTTGGCAGCAAGCAAAAAACCGATCACCTGCCAATTATTGGTGAAAATAGCAGTGATAATCATCAGACGTTCAAGTATTCCGATAAAAAGCCCCGCATTGTCGAGCGAGCCGTTTTTGTCGGTCTCCATCTCATGAGCCCACCGGCGCATACCGTAATGGATGATTACCGATGCCGGCATGGTAACAAAAATGAGCGATGTCGCATAAATCCACACTTGATCAACCATCGACAGTGATGAGAGCCCCACCGGCCAAAAATACCAGCCTATAAACACGATAATGCCAATGTGAGTCAATTGGTCTCCAAAAAACCATTTCGCCTCCGATGTGCGGGTTTGAAAACTCACCTTGATACCGTCAATAATATAATGGCTGCATGTGATGAGTAAAATGGGCAGCCACGCATGCACGTCCCACAAAAAAAGAAACATCAAGCCGCAGTGAATCAGTGCATGCAGTACCAAAAAACCGGACCGCCATCGATATCGGTTTTTGTTGTCAACCAAACGCTTCGGTTGGGTAAGGAAATCACCGACCAGATGAGCAGCCAGCAGTTTTACTATGACGATCTCTGCATTCATGCATGGTTAGGTTTATTGAACTCTCTCCCGATAATACGTTTCAAACTCGATAATTTCCTGAAGAGATGCACGCTTTATACGCTCATTTACAGAAGATTGTGTAATACCTATTTTTTTTGCGATCTCTTTTTGGGTAATCGATGATTCCGAAAAAATCAGCTCCGCTACCTCCGCAGCATTTTCGCTCCAGCCATCGATAATGGCCGACGCAAGCAGCAGCAACATGTTCATCTCTTTATCGAGCTGTTCACTTTCTGATGTAAAGCCCAGGCTTTTTTTCTCAGATTTAATTTTGTCGAGAAGCTCTCCGGAATAGATAAAAGGATCACTAATTGATTCGCTAATGTACTCTCCGTGGTAGAAAGAATGCATCCCCAAAGCGATGGCAATTCGAACATCCAGCGTTTTGCGCTTGGCCTGTTTGATGGCCGCTTTAATCATCAGTGCGGCCCGAAGTGCATCTTCGGTGGGTACTTTGAGCTGAAAGCTATCCCCTCTAAATACGTCCCAATCAACAGGCGATTTTCCAAAACGTTCAAGACACCTCTTTAGCGGAACCTGCCAAAGCTCTGCATCAGACGTGCTTCTTGAATTGATGATATCTCCTGTTAGTATTGCTGCCATACCTTAATATCGGGTTTTTTCCCGATAATATCAATTTATCGGGTTTTTTCCCGATTTTGTATCATTATCGGGTTTTTTCCCGATATTAAAGCAGTCTTTTCTGAGTCCCGTAGCGATCCAAATACTGCTTCAACTTTACTTTTTTACGGGTGCTATCGCTGGTCATGTAGCGAAGCTTTCCAAAAATCGGCCTCTCCTGCCACGCACGGTCAAATCGCCCAAAGCACCAAAAAATTCCGGAGTAGCTGTTGGGATCGCGCCCATCTATCGCATAGGTGTT
This sequence comes from Balneolaceae bacterium, assembly GCA_047921075.1. Lineage (GTDB taxonomy): Bacteria > Bacteroidota > Rhodothermia > Balneolales > Balneolaceae > JBLRWS01. The sequence goes on from JBLRWS010000013.1 coordinate 41,009, forward strand.
ATTCAGGTCGATGAGATACTGCAGCGCCGTTTCAGGATCGGGCGTCCACTCAATCACTTTTTTTCCCCAAAGCATTCGCAGGTAATTGTGGATGATCCCTTCTTCTCGAAGCTGAGTCTGAGCAGCATTCCAGATGTCATCATGCGTTTGGGAGTTGGCCAGCTCATCATAGCTGTAGATCCATTCACGTGGGTCATTGCGGTGTTTTTTCATCGTTTCCAGTGCCCAATCGGGAAGGCTGTCAAATTGATCGTAATCGTCGCGATGGTGCGCAAAGTGGAATCCAACTTCGCGCCAGGTAATCACCTCATCTAAAAAGCTGCCGATATTCGGATTTCCGTTAAAAAACCCGCCCGTTGATCCCTTATTGAACGTGATTGTATCCAGATCCCATCCATCGGGCTGATGCTCCAGTACGGCCTTCACAACTTCATACTCAGAAATTTTTCCGAAATGCAGCCAGGCACTTAATTGACTCGTTTTCTTCTCATCAGGATCGTTTCTTTTTTCATCATACTCCAGCAATCCATTCTTGATAAACTGCCCCAGCATACCAAGTGCTGCGGAGCGGCTGCCATACCAGTCGATCGGCTTTACAGCGTGGTCAATATTCAGGCCGGCTACAACATCAGCAATCGAATTCAGAGCCTTTCTGCCATCCGGTGCACCATCAAAAAGAGTAGCCGGCAGCGTCACGTCATTTCTGTTCTCAAGGCCGTTCAGCGGATTCTGTTTCGGCGGATTGGTAAACGCCTCCACAAAGTTCCGTTGCATAATCTTGCGAAAAAAGTATGCGCTGTAAGGATCTTTATCGGTCAAGCCAAGTGGAATCAACCCGTTGCTATCTACCGTGACATACGGAATGTCGAACTCTTTCGGGTATCTCGCATTCCGTTTTCTCATAATAAAAACGGGATATTCATCCGAAACCAACAAAGCGGCTCTCGAGGCCAATTTTCGGAGGAGGGCATCGTATTGTCCCGGCTTCTGCTCCACAAACGAAACGTAGTTCAGATTTTGTTCTTCGGCGTACTCAAGATGCTCCTTCATCCCCTGCATCATAAAGGTGTGGGTTCGGGCAGTAGCCCAGGGATAGTTGCACGAAAATGCTTCGAGAATGACCAGCGGCTTGCCAAGCTTATTGGCCCATGCAATGGCGTACTCCAGTGCAAAATTATAGTGAAAGCGCCGGTTGATCTGCATCCAGTAGAGAACGTACTCACCATCGGTATTCGGTTCGTTTTGATTCCGTTCAAAAACTCGTTTAGAATTGAAATTTTTCATGGAAGCAGTAACAACAAATAGAGTACTTCAATTCCGGACTCACCCCCTGTCTCGCTTACGCGGGATAAAAGAGGAGCCCTCTCTGCGCAGTCGCTCTCGTTCGCTTAAGGCGAACTCTGCTCCTTTGCATAGAGGGGAACGCCTGAATGGGTTTAGAAACCGATCACAAATAACAGCTGATTGAGCGTTCTGCAACATAACCCTACCTTCATCACCAGATATCAGGAACATAAATCTTGCCGCATGGTTTTAACCGTTGCTGTAATAGAATAAATCAAATCTCTCTGCCCTTTGCGAAGGAAAAAAAACGCTGGCAAAAATCGCATATCCGGATCTTTAAAAAAAGCAATCGGTCTGCTGATTTTAACCGGTACAGGATTATCGTTTTTGTTTTTTTTACTTGTTTTGACGGGTGTGTTCGGGCCGGTTCCGGGGCGCAGTTCGCTCGAAAACATCCAGCAGATGCAGGCCTCGCGGGTGGTCTCCGCCGATGGTATACAGATGGGCACGTTTCATCTTCAGAACCGGACTACTGTCAGTATTGATGAAATTTCTCCGGAAATGATCGACGCATTGATTGCCATTGAAGACATCCGATTCTACGATCACAATGGAATTGATGCGCGGGCACTGGCCCGGGTATTTGTACGTACCATCCTGCTCGGGCAAAATGCCGGCGGCGGCAGCACCATCACCCAGCAGCTTGCAAAAAATCTCTATCCCCGAGCAAACAGCAGCGGCCTGTTTCTATTCACGGATAAACTGCGGGAGATGATTATCGCCTATAGAATCGAGAAGATCTACGATAAGGACGATATTCTTGAACTCTATCTGAACACAGTTTCTTTTGGGGAAGATACGTTCGGTATCGAGATGGCATCCTGGCGGTTTTTCAATAAGCCTCCGTCTGACCTGGATCTCGAAGAATCAGCCACCCTGGCCGGACTCCTTCAGGCCACTACGTTTTACAACCCTTATCGCAATCCGGAGCGATCGGAGATGCGGCGAAATGTTGTCTTACGCCAGATGGAGCGGCATGGATTAATCTCTTCGGAACTGGCTGAACAATCAATCGCCACACCTCTGATCACCAACTACAGCCGCAGTGCCCTCGGTGAAGGACTTGCTCCCTATTTCAGAGAACAACTTCGAGAAGAACTGCAAACCATCCTGAAAACGAAGCCTGCTCTGGATGGCAGACAATACGACTTGAATACAGATGGGCTGGTCATTCACACCACTATCGATTCCCGAATTCAGCGGGCGGCCGAAAAGGCTGTGGCTACCCGTATGAGGCAACTGCAATCGACTTTTGACCGTGAGCTGGAACAGTATCCCATTTTTGGTGAGGAAGACCCGGACGTACTGTACGCCTGGCGGAACAGCTGGCACTATCAACAGCTTCAGGAGCAGGGACATTCGGAATCCGAAATTCAGGACATACTACACACACCGGTATCAACCCTGCTGTTTACATGGGATGGGTATGAAGAAAGAGTACTTTCACCGTATGATGAAATCCGTTACTACATCTCTTTTCTGAACGCCGGGTTTCTGGCCATGAGTCCGCAAAACGGCCACATTCGTGCCTGGGTGGGAGGAATCGATCACAGGCATTTCCATTACGATCAGGTGAAAGCCAGCCGACAGCCCGGCTCCGCATTTAAACCAATTTTATATGCCGCAGCGCTTGAAGCGGGGCGTGCACCCTGCGACTATCAGCGCAACATGCTGGCCACATTCACCGATTACGATGGGTGGACTCCCCGTAATCACCAGGAGGAGTATGGCGGCCGCTATTCCCTGCAGGCAGCCCTGGCTCAGTCTGTCAATACCGTTGCGGTTCACGTGGCCATCGAAACCGGTGTTCCGGCCATTCAAAAAACCGCCTCTGCTATGGGCATTCAATCCGTTGTTCCCGAGGCTCCCTCCATTGCACTTGGCACCGGTGAACTTTCCCTGCTGGAGCTTACCACAGCCTATACATCATTTTTGAATGAAGGCCGGCCTGCCACACCACAAATGATCACCCGAATTTACAATTCCAATGGCCAACTCATTTATGATTTTACCAAGACGCCAAACACTGACAGTGAATTTTCTCACAGCCAATTGACATCGTATCCGTTGGAAGAAGAAAGCTTGCTGATTGATGAAAATCGAGAGAATGAAGGTATCTCACCCGAAACTGCGGCAACAATGGTGCAGATGCTTGAGAAAGGTATTGCCGAAGGTACGGGTGCTCCTTTACGATCTCAATTTGGAATCCACACAGCGCTTGGTGGAAAAACCGGAACAACACAACAGTTCAGTGACGGTTGGTTTATTGGGTTCACCCCCGATCTCGTTTTCGGCACCCGAGTGGGCGGTTGGAACAACCGGGTACGTTTCCGCGAATTTCCCGCCTATGCTTCGCAAACGGCCCTGCCAATAGCCGGTCTTTTTCTGATGGAAATTGGTGCTGATCCCGTCACAAAAAATGACTATATGAGTGATTCATTCCTCCCCACTCAGGTCGATTCACCACACAATTTTCGGTGCGAAGATTACCAGGATGACCGACTTCGCGACAGGCTTCGTGATTTCTTTACCGGCCGCAGCAGCGACGAACCAAGGGAGATTGGTACTGAAAACGGAGAGGAAAAAAGCCGTAACATTTTCCGCAGACTGGGCAGAAAGCTTGGTATACAGTAGCACGGTATTTCTTCGGACTCACCCCTGTCCCCTCTCTACGCGTAGAGAGGGGAACGCCTGAAGTAGCATAGAATTCGAATTTAATTTACAAGCTCAAAATGCGTTCCGAAGTCCCCCCTCTATGCGAACGGAGTGAGTAGAGAGGGGGCCGGGGGGTGAGTCCCCCTTTGCATTATTTGACAGATTCATGTATTTCTTAACCAAAAAACCACGCCACAACTAAAGAGAACAGGCAGATGATTTCCAGAAAAAGAGTGATTGAACTGGCAAGAAAACTCCGTAAAAAATCTACTCCTGCTGAGAAGTTGTTTTGGAAAGAATTGAGAAACCGTCAGCTGAACGGAGCTAAGTTTTACAGACAACATCCGTTGATTTATGAAGAAGACAGAGGGCGACTCCATTTTTTTATTGCAGATTTCTACTGCGCAGAACACAAACTGGTCATTGAACTGGATGGTAAAATCCATGAACATCAAAAAAACTACGACCGGGAAAGAGATCTGATCATTGAAAAACTTGGATTAAAAGTTGTTCGATTCAAAAATGAGGAAACTGCTCAGATGGAAAAGTTGCTGGAAAAAATTGAATCGTGCTTTTGAAAATGCCTGCCTTTTCGGACTCACCCCTGTCCCCTCTCTACGCGTAGAGAGGGGACAGGGGTGAGTAGAGAGAGGGCTCCTCTTTTATCCCGCGTAAGCGAGACAGGGGGTGAGTTCCTTAAACCAACTCTTTCTTCTTCTCCGCTCTCTTTCTGTCGTTGTGATCCAGATACAACTTGCGAATTCGTAAGCTTTTCGGTGTCACTTCCAGCAGTTCGTCCCGGTCAATAAACTCGATACTCTGTTCGAGGCTCATTTTTTTGGCCTGAGAGATCTTCACGGAATCCGATGTTTGTGTGGCCCGGTGGTTGGTAAGGTTTTTCTTTTTCACCACGTTAATAATCATATCATCAGCCCGATTGTTAATTCCCACAACCTGGCCCGTATATACGGGGTCGCCCGGCTCTACAATAAACTGCCCGCGATCTTGTAACCCTTCAAGAGCGTACGGTGTTACATCACCCTTTTCGAGTGAGATGAGTGCACCGCGGCTTCGGCCGGGAATCTCTCCGGCAAATGGGCCGTATTCATCAAACTGTTGGTGCATGATTCCGGTGCCACGTGTTTCGGTGAGCATTTCGCCCCGGAACCCGATCAGTCCGCGTGACGGCACCTTGAATTCAATCCGGTTATTCTCTCCTTCCTGTACCATGGAGGTCATGATCCCCTTACGCTTCTGCAAGTTATCGATCACTTTGTTGCTATAATCGCTGTGTACATCTACCACAACTTCTTCAAACGGTTCGTGTACCTGTCCATCTACATCGCGAAACAGCACCTCCGGACGCGATACAGCAAACTCAAAACCTTCACGACGCATGGTTTCAATCAAAATAGAGAGCTGAAGCTCACCCCGTCCGGCCACACGGAAAACATCGGGGTTATCGGTCTGCTCTACCTGAATCGAAACATTGGTACGAATCTCTTTTTGCAGACGGTCTTTAATCATATTGGAGGTTACAAAATCACCCTCTTTTCCGGCAAACGGCGAATTATTTACGCGGAAATACATCGCCATGGTGGGCTGATCAATATCAAAATACTCCATCGGCGTTGGATCAGAAATATGGGCCAGCGTATCGCCGATCTCTACGCGTTCATAACCGGCCATTGCAATAATATCACCGGCATAAGCACTGTCGACCGGCTCGCGGCTCAAGCCGTTAA
>JBLRWS010000014.1:0-45021 GCA_047921075.1 Balneolaceae bacterium
TCATTCGGGAACAGAAAGCGGCCGCTCGTAAAGCCTTGTGCCCGGCCGTGATCGGTAAAATTACCGCCTCGAATGGCGTCCCGCTTGCGATCGTTAAAATTCCCTATTCCCGTTCCACCCATGTTAAACTGCGTAGCTTGTTCAAATATGCGGTTCCCAGCCACTTCGCCAAAATCCCATCCTTCACCGTAAATGTAAATGGATGCACCGTCCACGCCATCTTCGTCCAAGGTTAATTCCGCAAGGGCATCCTGAATATTTTCCATTACCGAACGCGGATGGTGTCCCATCAGGTCAAACCGAAAGGAGTCTATTTTATACGCTTTGGCCCAGAGCACAATAGAATCGATCATCAGTTTTTCCATCATGGCGAATTCTGCGGCGGTATTGTCGCAGCAGGTTGATGTTTCCACATCTCCCGTATCGGGATTCAGGCGGTGGTAATACCACGGAACAATTCGATCGAGTACGGAGCGATCGGCCAGGCCGGAGGCGTTGGTGTGATTGTAAACCACATCAACCACTAACTTAAGATCCACTTCATGCAGTGATTTTACCATCTCTCGAAATTCCAGAATACGCTCTGTTCCCTCGGGGTTGGTACTGTAGCTTCCTTGCGGCGTATTAAAATGAAAGGGATCGTACCCCCAGTTGAAGCCGCTGTGCCGTGCAAATCCGGCCATTCTCCCCGGCCCGTGCATGGTGTGCTGAATCTCTTCCGTTACGGGATTTTCGGAGGCGAGCTCTTTAAATACATCCCCGATGGTTCGGTCACCGTACGCCTGGCACGCTTCCTCAAGGCTGTCGTGGCCAATCACATCGCAAAGACGCTGATAGGGATCATGCAACTCCACGCGGCGCTCCCGGTCTTCAAAAATCGTGGCGATATCATTAACCGGCAGCAGATGGATGTGTGTGAGACCGGCTTCACGCAACTGCTTCAGATGCGACATCCCAATCGATGCGGGTACGTCGTTCACACCGTTATGTGTAAACGCAAGATAGGTTCCGCGATGGAGTTCCGGTACCGTATGGTCGGCCATGCTAAAATCGCGAATGTGCATTTCGTAGAGGCTGATATCGGCCGGGTGCGGCTGTACTTTACGAATCGCATCCCATCCTTCCGGTTTAAGCTCTGCGTCGTTGTAGAGGTCTGCCAGGCGGCTATACTCGCTGTTGGTGGTCAGGCTCACTGAATAGGGGTCTGTCACCTCGTAGGTGTGAATCTCTCCGCTTGCCGGGTGGTATGTGGTGATGGTAAACCGATAGAGCGCGCGATCGAGATCCCGATCGAGGCGGAAGCGCCACACGCCGTTCTCGTTACGCTGTGTGGTATGAGTGGAAATCGGTTCCTTTTCATCGTTATAGAGGTTCAGCTGTACCTGTTGTGCAGTGGGTGCCCACAGGGCCAGTTCTATTGAATTGTCGCGATAGATCGGTCCCAGAGGTCCGTTGTAGGTGAACAGATCGTCCAACACACCGTGCGGCTGTACTTTGGTTGCGGCAATCGGTTTGCCGTCTTCATTGTAAGCAACGGCAATCAACTGGCTTCTGAGAGCCGTGTGCAGAATGCCGGATGGGGCACTGACTCCAAATGCAGAGCGCCCTGAAATATGACGGAATTTATCAGCCAGCCCTTCGTCGACGGTGGCATTTTTGGTGAGAGGAATCACTTCGCCACCGCGGCTCTCCTGCTCAGTAATGATGATATTGGCCGTTTCGCTGTATCGCAGCTCCACACGGTGCGCATTCGGGCCAACGTCCCAGAGAAGTCGGTCGGCGGAAATCCAGTGCGCCGATGCTCCTTCTACAATAGAGGCTTTGGCTATACTTGAGTGGCTGTTCTGCGCGATGGTTGAAGAGCAGGAAATCGCAAACCACAGGAGGGTAACAATGGGTAAAAATCGATGTAGCATAGGAGCCGGATGATGTTGAAGAGAATGTTGAACCGACAAAATAGCTCGTTTTTGTGTGAAGGCGAAGAGTGATGTTTTGAGGCGGTGGGTTACGACTGTTCACTTCGCCCGGATGGTATCTTTTTCTAAAAACTTTTGTAAGGCATTTAGAGAATCGGGGTCTTACCAATAAAAAGAGCAAAACCATGAACAGAGCACGAATACTTTCACACATCCGCTGCGAATTGCGAAAGAAGAAGGCAACCTATCCGTCAGAGTCGGTCCACATCCGATGGGTAGAGCGTTTTTTGGATGAGATGGCCGTTGATTACACCTCTCAGATTCGCCCGTGGCAGATCGATTATTTTATAGCCAAAATTAAGAGAGACGGAATGGATTTCGAGGAGCAGTTGCAGGCACGATCTGCTCTTCGATTTCTATCCGACTCCGTACATATTACATCAGGGCTTGATGCAAAGCACGGTGTCTCTCATGGCGATTCAGAACCGGGTACGGTGCGGATTACCGCATAGATGTATCATGGATTTGGAGAGAATGGCGTCGCGGCTCGTTGCATTGCCAGATCGAGGGCGGTCAGTACTGCAGTCAACAGGGCGATGCCCAAAAGGCTTAACACCGGATTCCAGATCACGAACCCGCCAATAAGGCCAAACAGCGCTCCGAAATACTGAATCGCTTTCAGGTGCTCGTGCGTGGCGCCTTTGATCATCGCCTCCAGCTTCGATTCATCATAGCGATTCAGCCGGCTAATAATCAATTGCTCGATATCGAGTGTTTGAACAAAGGAGCGCAACAGAGCGGCTGCAAGGGTGTCCAGACGATCGCGATTCGATTCAAGCTGCCCGGGAAGCGCATCGATAAGGGCACTCAACGCCTCATCTTGGCTGGCAGCGTGTGCCGGTATCGACTCCACAATCGACGCAAGAGCCGATTCAAGCGACCTGCCTTTAACCAGCATGTACACTTTCAGGGCTGCGCGGTCTACAGCCGAACGCTGCACAGCTTGTTCAATTTCTGATTTTAACCCGTTGACAATACGCGCTTTGGTTTCGGCATCTTCTGTGATGGAGCGAAGGCTTTCTAAAAGCCACTCTTTCATGCTCTGACGTATATCGGGATCATCGATACGGTCTTGTGCGCGGGTTACCACCGAACGGCTAAACTGCTTCATACCCTGCGATTCGTTAAGAAACAGAAGTAACGTGTCGGGATTTACAAGATCATCCGATATCGTTTTTGCCAGCCGCCGGGCAATTCGATCTTTGTTTGCAGGAATGAGCCCATGCCCAAATATCGGGCGTTTTTGAGATGGACGAAAAAGCATCGTGATGGCAATCCGGTTGGTCACGAACCCGATCAAACCGCTAACACTTACAATTCGAAGCAGTCCCTCGAAGAAGATAGCGTATCCAAAAAAAGTGGTTTCTATGCCGGAAAAATCCCAGAAAAACGAAATCAGGAATCCGGCAAGCAGCAACCAGGGCAGAGGGAGAAGCCAGCGCAAGATATGCAGAGGTGGCTCTACCGGCCGGCCGGAATGAGATGTGTGTCCATTTTGCAAACCTATGGCCTGAACGGGTTTTTCAGATGAAGATGTAGTATGTGGCATGGCTGCGTATACGGATGGTTGAGCGAAAAGGTTAGCGAGGAGAACAAAATGTTGAGCGAAGGAGGCTTATTTTTTCATTTTTTGCAGAGTTGGAAATCTTCGTCTCAAAAATCGTAACCGTACCGTTCTCTATTCCGATCCACTGCCTGTCTACGGCACGATCGAGCCACCGGCCAAATGAAGAGGCGCGCAGCACGTCGGCAGCAGAAAGAATCGTACCCAGCATTGCAACGGTCAGCACCGGAAACAGTGGTTCTTGCAAGTCTGCGGCCGGATCGGTACCGATTAGATTAACGGGGCGATTATCTGCCTCCATTACACCTGCAATGTGCCGTTCAACAGGTCGTGAGATGGCTGACATCGTCATGCGATGAATCACTTCATAAACAGCCGACAATGATGCTGCAGTGATACGGTGCACCTGTTCCGGAAGGAGATGAAGCCGCAGTGGACGAACCGCATCATGCGGAGCAGTAGCCGGACAAATGGCTCGGGCATGATATGGCAATAATTCTTCGAGATCATAACGCTTTACCCATTGTTCATCAATATCTTGCCATGATTCATTATAGTACGCCCGTTGGGCAGTTCGTGGATAGGTAATGAGGCCGTTGCCGGTCGCCGGATCGGCTTCAAAAAAGAGCGTATGCAGCGCTTCTTGTGCTTCTTTATAAGAGCGTGTTTGAATGGCTTCCCGAATCGGTTCCAGCAGTGAGAACGTGTCGGGTGGTGCAGGAGGCCGCAACCAGCACGATCCTTGTTTGTTTGTAAAAGGGACCGGTTTCCCATACGGTAAACAGACCGTTTCTTCGGTCTGAAAAAAAGATCCGGAACCATCGTGAAAGAGAACAGCCGGCAGCTTCGATTCCCGGATGGCCTGTAATACAGCAAGCGATTCCGGTATGGTTGGATGGTTCTTTTTCCATTCAACTGAGTTGCGCATTCGTTCTGCGAGAGAATGGCGAAGTGCGGTTGCATCCTGCGTTTGCGCACGGTGAAGCATCCGTTCTACGGAGCCGGGTCCTGTTGTTTGAACAGCACTGCGGTCAACGGTCGGCTGATTTAAAAAACGAGCGATGCTCCAGGCTATAAAATCACCGGATGGATCGTGATCCGTCGCAATCACCAGACGGGAGGCGTACGATGCCTGTAGCCGCAGTTCTTTGCGCACGTCTCGTTTTTCGGGTTGCGCCCTGGTTTTGAGTCTGTTTTTGCGATGATCATATACTGGGTCCCAGATATAGCCTTCTGTCGCAAAAAGTGTCACAAAAGGTGGGGCGTGTTCTCGAAGGCGTTGGGCAATAACCGCCGACTCTACAATGAGAAGCGTGTTTGGATGAACCTGCACGTTTACAGCCCGGCTGCCTTCAGGTACCGGTCTTCGAGCTCCGTCATGGTATTTTTTTGATCCGGTTGTTCATCGTCATAGCCGATCAGATGCAGCAGCCCGTGTATTACAATACGGGCGAATTCGGCTTGAACCGGGACGGATTGTTCGGAGGCCTGTTCGGCAATACGCGGTGCGCAGCAGTATAGAGAGCCTTCGATTGCGTTATTTTTGGGATCATCGTCATAACGGAATGAGATGATATCGGTCACATAATCCCGGTTGAGGTACGATTTGTTCAATCGAACAATCTCCTTCTCATCTACAAAAATAACCTCAACAGAGTGAAAAGAGGCGGTTTCGTGCTCTTCGATGATTGCTGCGAGAGTGTGGGCTTGTTCATCCGACAAGGGGAGGGGAAACTCCGCCGGATTATAAACAACCAGGCCATCGGCATCAGGCTGTAGATCGTCGGGAAAGTCAGGACTGTTCGCTGTCATCAAAGCTGAAGTCGTCGAAGCCTTCGGTTTCGGTAAGTGACAATGCCACGCCACACATCATCAGATCTTCAGGCAGGGAGGTGAAATCGCCGGTGAGTACATCATCATTGACGTTGGCGTACATGCTGCACCCGACACTTTTTTCAACAATCAAACCGGATGTGTGGCCACCAAACTTGCCAAAAAAGGTAACTTGCTGCAACAGCGAACTGGCCACAAACGCGGTGCAGTTGTGAAGTTGAATGAAGGTACTCCCGGAGTAGACCGAAACCATATTCATCGCGTTCCCGTCCACTTTCAGGCCCAAATGGATTTCCAAAGCCAGTTTGCAGTTCTCTTCCTTGTTTTCAATCTCTATGCGGTAGACGTCGTTGCCAAGCTGTTTTGGCCGGGCACCAAGCACTTCGCATATGGCATCGATGTTGTCTTTGGTGAATTCGTGAATCATGAGCTGAGCGGTTTGAGCAATGGTTTAACAGATAGCTTACGGACAATGTGAAAGAAAGTTACACTGCTGTTACGGGCGTACAATTCCAAGACCGTAACGGGCTACATCCTGCCGGCTTTCCTCGAGTGTTTCGGGCATTGGCAGACGGCTATCGGTGATGCGGTTAATATCGGCAGCCAACTGTTCGGCACGTTCAATATCCCCCGATTCGAAGAATACGTATTGCAGTATGGTCAGGTCTCGAAGCGCTTCACCAACACGCTGCATGGCCTGTTCTTGTGCGGCAACACGCCGTTCTGTTTGGGCATTAAGCCGTTGCTGCCGATCCAGTCGGCCTTCTGCACGAGCTCGCCGGGCCTGTTCGCGCAGGGAGGCGATATCGGCCTCAACCTTATCCAAATCTTCAATAAAGTAATGCAAGCTGTGCTTGTATCGTTCAGTGACAAATTCGGCCAGCCGAACGGCTTCTGCATCGGATCGTGCTTCAAGATAGCGATAGGCGTAGAGTGCAGCAGCGGTCCAGTCGTTTTCGACCGTGCGGAAGGGGATTTTTTCTTCGCCCCATGCCAGCCAGTGAGCGGCTTGTTCGTAATCGCCCCGTTGTACAAAGGCATCTGCGAGCTGCATAAAACCCCAACGGTAGTTGGTAATCATCCGGCGGATGTTCTCGTCAAAATAGACGGTGGGGCTGTTCCATCGGTTAAATTCAAAGTTGGAAAGCCGATCGGCATGTACCTCCGGGTCTACATACCCAAACTGGCCTGATTGTCGTTCTTTCGGCACCACCCGAAAGGCTTTGCCTTCAAACTGAAAATAATCGCCCAGCCCAAGCTGTCCGTCGCGGGCCACCGTGTTGGCAAAGTAGACCGGCCGCAGCCATCGGTTGTTTTGCAAAATATTAAGTACAGCAATGTCTTGTGCCTGCAAATAGAACCGGTTATTGCCTTGAGCATCTCGGCCGGCAAAACGACCCTGCAGGAACCACGACACCTCATCGTCGAGCTCTTCCAGCGGCAGGCTGAACGGTACAGCCGAATGCAGCTGATGCTCGAGCAGCGGGGTGCGCTGTATGCCGGGAAGTTCCTGAGTTGGATCGTCATAGGCGCGTCGCAGCAACTCTTTGTCTACCGGAATGGTAATGTCTCGGGGTTCAAACAGTTCAAATTCAGACGTGAAGCGAGCGATCTCTTCGTCGGTAAAGGAGATAGGCAGCGGCCGCGATTCGTGCGTTTGCCGGTCTCGCAGCTGTTTGATGTACCAATCGGTATTGAGCAGGCTCAGCACCACCACGCGTACATCGGTACGAATGCCCTCTACTTCCTGAAGGTACCACAACGGGAAGGTGTCGTTGTCGCCATTTGTGAATAAAATGGCGTTTGGTTCAACCGACATCAGCAAATTGTAGGCGTAATCGCGTGCAACATACCGTTCGCTGCGATCGTGACTTGGCCAGTTTTGATATCCCATCCACACAGGAAGCGCTAAAAAGAGCAAGCCCAGCCCGGCATAGGTAGCCACGGGCTTGTTTTTAAGAAATTCGTTCAGATATTGCAGTGCGGCAGAAGCACCGATTCCGATCCAGATGGAGAAGGCGAAAAAGGAGCCGGCATAGGCGTAATCCCTCTCTCTCGGCTCAAACGGTGTTTGATTCAGATAGAAGATGATCGCGAGACCGGTGAGGAAGAAGAGAGCCAGTACGGAAAACCCCCGTTTCCAGTCGCTGCGGAAATGATAGATCAAGCCAAAAAGCCCAAATAGAAAAGGGAGGTAGAAGTATGCAGAGTTGGCCGGATTGTCGGCATGCCGGGAGTCTGAAAATCCGGAATACCATCCTGCGTCCTGTATGTCTGATTCCCGCCCGATAAAATTCCAGTTGAAATAGCGCAGGTACATGTGGTTGACCTGATAGTTCCAGAAAAACTGCCAGTCGTTGTCGAAATTTCCGTAATAGTCGAGGTGCCGGGGCTGGCCGGAGTGGCGCCGCGGGAAGAGGGTCTCGCTGCTCCGGTCGATGTTACCGGTTCGGTTATCAAACGTGCTTCCCTGCAGCAACGGCGCCTGGCCGTACTGGTCGCGGCTCAGATAACTGATAAAGGCAGTAAGGGTAGAGGGGTCGTTTTCATCGATAGGCGGCTCGGCTTGTGAACGAATAATAACCATGGCGTAGCTCGAGTAGCCAATCAGAATCATTGCATAGCCAATCAAGATCATGTTGGCGATGCGCAACCCCTTTCTGTGGGTGTAGTAGAGCGCGTAGATCAATCCGCCTACAATCAATGCCATGTAAATGAACGGCCCTATCAGTCCATAGGTGGCATTCTGCACGGCGATGGAAAAATTAGGAATTTCGATAATGATCAGCGGATAGATCGACAGAAAGATAGCGATAGAAGCGGCAACCAGGATGCCGAACGATTTAAACCCAAAGTCGTAGTAGCGGAAATAAACGATCATCGCTACAAAAAAGAGTGCCAGCAAATTGAGAAGGTGCACGCCGATGCCGATTCCAAACAGATAAGCGATCAAAATGAGCCAGCGTTCGGAGTGGGGTTTATCAAAATTGGCCGACCAGCGCAGAGCCACCCAAACCACCAGTGCCGTAAAAAAGGTAGACGTACCGTACATCTCGGCTTCCACGGCGTTGAACCATTGGGTGTGGGTAAACATGAAGGTGAGGGCTCCCACCAGTGCGCCGCCGTAGGTAGCAATTTGTTCGGCTTTGTTCATATTGTCGATGCGGCCTCGGAACTCTTCGATCAGATAAATAATGACCAGATAGAGCAGCATCACAGTGCCGGCAGAAGCCGTGGCACTAATCATGTTGATGCTAAAAGCTACGTGTTCGGCTGGAACAAACATCGACACAACCCGACCGAAAAGGGCGAAAAACGGTGATCCCGGCGGATGGGCAACTTGCAGTGTGTGTGTGATGGCGATGTATTCGGCCGGATCCCAAAAGCTCGCAGTCGGAGCTACGGTGAGGGTGTACACAATGAGTGCAAATAGAAACGAACACCCGGCGAAAAAGATGTTTCGGGTGCGGTGCTCAGCAAAAATAGATGCAAGGTTCATATACAATGGGTTAATCAAACTCCGTTGGTCGCTCAGCGACTATCAAAACGGTGTGGCAGATCCGTTATTTTAAAGCCGAAAAGATACCGAATCGCAACGGTAAACCACAATCAAAGGTGGCGGTGATGGGTGTTGTTTTGAGTATGGTTCAGAGCTGTGCGTCCTCAAATTTCTGGTGTTGTGCCAGCACCGCGTCAGAAGGACCGCTGCCCAGATGACTGAATCCGATAACGGCGGCCGTTGACATCAAAAAGCCGGGAATCATGGAATAGAGAGTGAAAAATTCGTGCTCTAATCCGGGTGCCATGATCGAAAGATTTTCCCAAAGCAGAACCGTAGCGGCTCCTGCAATGATACCGGCAAGTGCACCATTCCGACTCATTTTTTGCCAAAACAGCGACAGAATGATGACCGGCCCGAACGATGCACCAAACCCGGCCCAGGCATAGGCAACCAGATCGAGCACTAAATTATCGGGATTAGAGGCCAGGATGAGAGCTACAGCTGCCACACCAATTACCGACATCCGTCCTATTGCTACCAGCTCTTTTTCGGAGGCTTTGGGTTTGAGGAATGCCTTGTAAAAGTCTTCGGCAATGGCGCTGGAGCAGACCAACAGCTGCGAATCAACCGTACTCATCACCGCACTTAAAATGGCCGCAAGAATGATACCGGCTACCCAGGGATTGAAGAATACCTGTACAATTTCGAGAAACACCACCTCCTGACTCCCGGCTGGCAGCGGATTCTCTGCAAAGAATGCGATGCCGGTAAATCCGACAAAAATGGCTCCGTACAGCGCAAAAACCATCCACGTCATGCCGATAAGCCGCGC
The DNA here is from genome assembly GCA_047921075.1 of Balneolaceae bacterium. Classification (GTDB taxonomy): domain Bacteria; phylum Bacteroidota; class Rhodothermia; order Balneolales; family Balneolaceae; genus JBLRWS01. Next base: position 9,708 of record JBLRWS010000014.1, read on the forward strand.
TTTTGGAACAGCCCGAACACTGCGGATGGCCATAAAACGAGATAAGATATGCGGCTGGCCAAAATAGCCGAGGCCCCAGGCAAGCAGAGATAGTACTCCAATGACACTCATTCCGGCATATACATCCACATAGGTGGGATCGATGGAGGCGGCGGTGCTTATAATTTCATCCCAACTCATATAGGTAACAATCAATATAATCGGGGCAGCGATCAGGGCCAGAAACATCAAAATTCCCTGAAAGAAATCGGTCCAGCTCACCGCCAGAAATCCACCTAAAAAGGTGTAGGCAACAATGATGATGGTGCCTGCCCAGAGGGCAATTTCGGGTGCGAGACCAAATGCACTCTCAAAAAGTGTGGAACCGGCCACCAGTCCTGAGGCGGTGTAAATGGCAAAGAATACAAGAATAACAAGGGCAGAAATAACTCGTAAAAGCCGCGATTTATCCTGAAATCGGTACTCCAGATAATCGGGCAAGGTGATGGAATCTTGTGCGATTTCGGTGTAGGAACGAAGCCGGGTCGCGACAAACTGCCAGTTCAGGTAGGCGCCAATCGACAGGCCGATGGCAATCCAGACTTGATTGAGTCCGAATGCGTAGACGGCGCCGGGCAGACCCAGCAACAACCAGCCGCTCATATCGGATGCACCGGCACTGAGCGCCGCAACGCCACTGCCCAGCTTGCGCCCGCCTAAGATGTAATCGGAAAGGGTATTGGTGTATCGGTAGAAAAGGAATCCGAAAGCGATCAGTGCAATCAGATAGATGATAAATGTCGTTAACGTAGCCGGATTCATGTTTTCTTTTGGATTTTAGCGGTGATGTAGGTAATCAGCGATAGTACAACTACCGAGAGCATTGGCACCAGCAGCCAAAACCAGGTGTGAGCAGAGAGAGCTGTTTGTTCCATATTCAAAGTGTGTTCATGTGTTGGCTATGTATACGAATTTATTGTTGCCATGGCAACATGGCAACATCGCTAATCGGGCAGAATTACGTTTTTTAATACCCGGCAGCGTGTCCGTCGCCCCGTGGGTCGGGAGCACCGAATCGCAAGCCCTCTTCATCAACCAAAATGAAATGCGTACGGGCCATACTGCCGGTTCGATGGATGACGTGCCCCATCGATTCCAGAATCTGAATGGTGTCGTCGGAGATGCCGGGATGTTCGAGGGTGAGCCGGTCGGGCAACCACTGATGATGGAATCGTGGTGCGGATACCGCATGCATGGCGGTCATATCGAACAGCAGGGTATTGAGCAGATTTTGTATGGTAGCGGTGATGATTCTCGGCCCGCCGGCTCCGCCGTTTACCATTCGAACGGTACCGTTTTTGGTAACGATCGTGGGACTCATACTGCTCAGCATTCGTTTGCCCGGTTCAATCGCGTTGGCTTCGGCGCCAATCAGCCCAAACATGTTCGGTTCGCCCGGCTTTGCGGAGAAATCGTCCATTTCGTTATTCATCAAAAAACCGGCTCCGGTCACCGAAAGATAGCTGCCAAATGAGCCATTCAATGTGGTGGTAACGGCCACGGCCATTCCATTTTCATCGATTATGGAAAAGTGAGTGGTTTCATCTTGTTCCAAAAAGGGTTCGGGCTCGCCATGGGAAACCTCGCTGCTTTGGGTTGCTTGCGAAGGGGAGAAACTGCGCATACGCTCCTGCATATAGACGCCGGAAAGCAGTCCATTTTGCGGAATTTGAACTACATCGGGATCGCCCAAATAGTAATTTCGGTCGGCAAAAGATCGCCGCATTGTCTCCGAAAGTAGATGGATATAGGCGGCACTGTTATGGCCCAGTGTGTCGGCACGATGCTGCTCAAGAACGGTTAAAAGCTGAGAAATAACAATTCCACCGCTGCTGGGGGGCGGCATCATATAGAAATCGTGATCAAAAAACCGAGTATGAATGGGTTGCCGCCACCGGCTTCGATAATCGCGCAGGTCGCGGAGTGTCATCATCCCGCCGTTACGCCGTATTTCCTGTACAAGCAGCCGTGCCGTTACGCCGGAGTAGAATCCGTCTCGTCCCTGTCGGGCGATACGCTCGAGTGTTTCAGCCAATTCCAACTGAACAAAGAGGTCGCCTCGCTGCCAATCGCGACCGTCTTCACGGATAAACAGGGCAGCGGATGACTCAAATTGGGCCAGGTCATCACGATGGCGATTCAGGTCGGATGCCTGCGAGTGGCTCAGCCGATATCCCTCATCGGCAAGTCGAATGGCCGGCTGCAGTACTGTCTCGAGCGGCAGAATACCGTGGCGCTCCAACGCGCTGATCATGCCGTCTACGGTTCCGGGTACACCGGATGCCAGAGCTCCAATGCGGCTTTTTTCGGGCACATACTCTCCGTCGGCATTCAGAAACAGATCACGATGGGCAGCAGCAGGCGCTGTTTCGCGAAAATCGAGCGCGTGAACCGAACCGTCTTCCAAATGGATCATCATAAACCCGCCGCCACCGATATTACCGGCACGGGGCAGTGTTACAGCCAGTGCAAACTGAACAGCTACAGCAGCATCTACGGCATTACCGCCCTGTTGAAGGATTTCCACTCCGGCACGGGAAGCGAGCTCATCGGCCGATACAACCACAGCGTTTTGAAAGGGCTCGGTGTGAACTCTCTGCGCATCCGCTGTTATTGGCAGGAATGCAGTGAATACAATGAACGAGATCAGGGTAGAGACGGATCGTTGAGGAGACATAAACAGATAGATGTTATGCGCGTGGATGAAATTCTTTATGCACCTGATGCAGCAGGCTGCGATCTACGTGGGTGTAAATTTCGGTGGTTAAAATGGAACTGTGGCCCAACATCTCCTGAACCGCCCGCAGGTCGGCACCGCCTTCGAGAAGGTGCGTGGCAAACGAGTGGCGGAAGATGTGTGGGTAGACGTTCTTGCGAATGTCGGCATGTTCGGCGTAGCGGTTCACGATGTTCCAGATACTCATGCGGGAGAGCGGTCCGCCTCGCTGATTTAAAAAAAGGCGGTTTTTGGCCTTTCCGGGATTCTTGTGGCTCATAAACGCAGCCCGAACCCGTTCCAGATAGTGGTTAACGGCTGTGATGGCCGACCCTCCAACCGGTACAAGCCGCTCTTTACTGCCCTTGCCGAAGACCCGAACAAAACCAGCCTCAAAATAGAGCTGATCTAATTCCAGACCGGTGCATTCACTGACACGCATTCCGGTGGCGTAGAGCAACTCCATAATAGCCGCATCGCGGATTCCGGGATCGGTTGTGCGGTCGGGTGCGTTGAGCAGGGCCTCCATTTCGTAAGGGTCGAGAACATCGGGAAGTTTTTTGGAGGATTTAGGCAGATCCACCAGTTCAGCCGGATTGGCCTGAGTGAATTTTTCAACAACCGCAAATTCATGAAAATTACGAATGCTGGAGATGTTTCTGGCGATGGTGCTCACGGCCAGCCCCATAGCCGTAAGCTCTTCCAGATACTGCTCAATATGATGCAGGGTTACCCCGTTGAGATCTCCAATATTCAACGTGTGTTCCACAAAGTTGAGATAGCGGGTGAGATCGTGCCGGTAGGAGGTTCTGGAATGTTCACTCAGCCCTTTTTCGATGGAGATGAACTGCAGATAGTGCTTTAAATGGGCATCAAATGCGGGCATACCGGTTATTCGTTGGATTCTTTACGATCGTGTTCGCCGGACGGTTCGCTATTGGATTGATGATTCTGTTCTCCGAGAGGCTGTGTGTCGGACGAGGGTTCAACAGCGGGTTTTTTAGCCGCTTTCTTTTTTGCTTTCTCGTCTTTCTCCTCAGGATATTCAATGCGGCTGTGGTACACGCCCATCAAAATGCTTAAAAACGACTCTTTGATGATCTGAATCTGTCGGAACGTAAGCGGACAGTGATTGAGCTGACCGTGTTTAATGTGATCATCCACCATGCGATCAATCAGGTTTTCGAGCTTGTTGTAGTTGGGCGACTTCATGGCGCGTGATGCCGCCTCTACGCCATCGGCCAACAGCAGAATGCCCTGCTCCTTGGTGAAGGGGATGGGGCCGTCGTAGCGGAAATCATCTTCCGGAATTTCGCTTTCCTTCTCCTGATTTTTCTGCGCCTTATCGTAGAAAAACCGAATCAGAGACGTGCCGTGATGGGTGCGGATAAAATCGATAATCACCTGCGGCAAATTGTTCTTTTTGGCCATTTTTACGCCATCGGAAACGTGCGCCTTGATCACCAGCGCACTCATCTTTGCTTTCAGTTTATTATGATCATTCTCTTCGTTTTGATTTTCAATAAAGTAGCTTGGCTTCACCATTTTGCCAATATCGTGATACAGTGCACCCACCCGGCAGAGCAGTGCATTGGCACCAATAGCGGATGCGGCCGATTCGGCCAGGTTGGCTACCTGAAGGCTGTGGTGAAAGGTTCCCGGTGCTTTGGTCATCAGCTCTTTGAGGAGCGGAAGGTTGGTATCGCCAAGTTCGAGCAGGGTAAAATCAGTGGTGATTTTGAACGCCTTTTCGTAAAGCAGAATCAATGGGTAGGTAAACAGGATAAATACCGAGTTAATGGCAATGTACGTGGTGTTATCGAGCAGCGGGCCCCAGCCTGAGTAGCGCGCCAGTGCAAACCCGCTGATCACTATAAAGTAGATTACAAATACAACGCCGGGGGTGGTAAAAAAGAACTGCGACCGTTTTTTGATGTCGCGTACAGAGAAAATCCCAAGACTACAGGCAGCAACCGTGGCCACCAGGTATTCAAAATTGTTGTCGTGAATGATGGCCGTAATAATGGCCAGGGTGATGGTTGCCATTAACCCTACTCGCGAGTCGAAAATAATGGTCAGGATGATCGGCGCGATGGCGATAGGCACAATGTAACTGTTCACCTGATCGAGCGGATAGACCGCGGCACTAGCCACGATAATGATCGCCAGCGTTAAAAAAACCAGCAGAAACATTGCGGGGTTGTTAAAAATTGGCCGGCGGTACAGAAAGATGTACGATAAGAAGAGGAGTGAAGCGATGATCACAATCAACACTTCGCCGGAATAGCGCAGCCATCGTTCCAGCTCGGAGGCGGTGGAAGCGCGTGCCGAGGCGAGGCTTTGCAGCATGTTATCTTGCTCGGCTGTTACAATATCACCGCGGCGGATAATGACCTGCCCCTGTGCAACGGCTCCTTTGGTCCGTGAGATGTTGTCCAGATTCTCCTGCAGCATCGCCTCGGTATTACTTTCGCTATACTGCCAATTGGGCATTAGCGCCTGATTGAACAACTGCAACGCAACGCTGGTGTTGGCGGGATCAAACTGTCGGCTGAGCTGAAACCCTGCCAGATCCAGCGCTTCGTTTACATCTCGTGTGTTCGACAGCAGAATGGAGCGCTCGGTGCGGTCACGCAGGTTGCGCACAACAATTTCGTTTTGCTGGATGGTACGCTTGGATCTGTTAAGGACGCCCTCACGGAGTATGCTGTTCAAGACAAGATCGAGCGAGGTGCGCAGGTTGTTCAGCAGATCGGTCTGGCGCTGCTCTTCCATCTGTTGGTACACTTGCGTTTGAAGTGCTTCCCACGCATTATCGTCCAGATCAGCCATCGCTTGGGCGCGTTCGCGGTGATACCGGATACTATCGTTTTGTGCCGACCGGCTGGGATCTTCAATGGCCATCTGCCACTGCACATAGCTGTCTATTACGGGGCGTAAGCTGCGAAACAGAGAATCAAGCCGCGCTTCAATAGCCATGGGGGCATCGGTATTTTCGTGGAAAACGGGAGGCGTTTGCTGGCGAATCTGGCGCTCCTCTTCCTGCAATTCCGCGTCGGTCTTTTTTAACGAAAAGGTAAACGGAGCCGTCAGGTCATCTGCCCGCCACGGCTCGCCAACGGTGTAACTGGCAACCGGCTGGAATGAGCTCTCCGGTAGTACCATTACGGTGATCAGCAAAAAAACAAAGAAAATGAAAACCCGGTAGAGCTTATTCCGCTTCTCCCGCGCTTTTTTCTCCTCATCGGCTTTCTTTTTGCCAATAACAGGAGCTCCTTCGGTTTTCTTTTGCCCCAATCCCAATTTTTCTAAAAAGCTCATGTGGTGAATCCATTAAAACAGGTTACAGACGAAAAGTAACCGAACCGCACAATGGAATCCAAATCTATTATGAGGATCGGGGTATACGATTAACCAGGCTGTGTGCCCGATTCAATCAGGCTGACGAACGCTTTTTCGTCCAATACAGGTACACCAAGTTTATTGGCTTTATCAAGTTTACTGCCGGCCGACTCCCCGGCAACCAGATAATCGGTCTTTCCGCTTATCGACCCGGTCGTTTTGCCTCCGTGCTTTTCAATCAGTTCGGACGCTTCTGTTCGGGTGAACTGCTCCAGGCTTCCGGTCAAAACAAACGTTAACCCGTCCAAATGTAAAACGGATTCCGATTCAGTTTTTTCCAGCGAAAATTGCAATCCGGCATCGTTTAGTCGCTGAATCAGTTGCCCATTCTTCTCGTTATCAAAAAACGAGACAACCGATTGGGCAATGACCGGGCCGATAGAATCAACCTCGGCAAGTTCCTCGGCCGATTTTGAAAAAATAGCATCCACAGAGCCAAATGCGTTGGCCAGATCTTTGGCCACGGTTTTTCCCACATACCGTATACCGAGCGCATACAGTACCCGATGAAACGGTTGAGCCTTGCTGTTTTGGAGGGCATCGATAAGATTTTGTGCACTTTTTTCAGCCATACGCTCCAGCGGCAAAAGTTGCTCAACGGAGAGCTTGTACAGATCTGCGTAATTACTGATGAGTCCTTCGTCAACAAGTTGATTGACGACCGCTTCTCCCAGTCCCTCAATATCCATCGCGTCGCGAGAGGCGAAATGAATAATTCGTTCCCGCACTTGTGGCGGGCATTCCGGATTCACACATCGCCATTTTACTTCATCACCCGGCTTTACAAGCTTTTCGTTGCATGCAGGGCATCTCTCCGGCATGGAGAAAGGCGCGTGACGCCCCTCACGGTCAGGGTTGGCTACACTGACCACCTGTGGGATGATTTCGCCCGCCTTTTCCACCACAACGGTATCACCTGGCCGGATATCCCGGCGATGGATTTCATCCTCGTTATGCAGGGAAGCCCGTTTAACGGTGGTTCCTGCAAGTTGCACGGGTTCGAGTTCGGCCACAGGCGTGATGCTGCCGAGCCGGCCAACCTGAAGGGTGATGGAGTGGAGACGGGTTACGGCCTGTTCCGCTTCATATTTATAAGCGATGGCCCAGCGCGGGGACTTGGATGTGGCTCCAAGCGTTTCACGATGGCGCTCTTCATTTACTTTAATCACTACGCCGTCAATATCGTAGGGGAGTCCGGGCCGTACTTCTTTCCACGATTCGATCACCTGCAGAGCATCATCAATAGAATCGCAGATCCGGAAATATTCGCAGACCGGGAGCCCGGCGTTGCGCATCAGCTCCAGCTTGGAAGCTTGTGTGCGATTGGAATCATCGTCATCGAGTAACAGATCAAATGCAAAAAAACGAATGGGACGGCGTGCCACTTCACGCGGGTCCTGCATTTTTAGAGAACCGGCCGTGGAATTACGGGGATTGGCAAAGGGCTGTAAGTCCTGCTCTTTGCGATGTTCGTTTAGGCGAATGAACGCCTCTTTTTCCATGTACGCCTCACCGCGGACTTCCACAATGGTGGAGGGCGATTTTTTGAGTGAAAGGGGGATGTCCCGAATGGTTTTGATGTTGTCGGTGATATCGTCTCCCTGCTCGCCATCTCCGCGGGTAGCGCCCAGGGCCAGCGCGCCATCTTCGTAGCGCAGGCGGATCGACGCACCATCAAACTTCATCTCTACGCTGTAGGTGAACGACTCACCGTTCAGCCGTTCTCTCACCCGCCGGTCAAAGTCTCGCAGCTCTTCTTCGTTGTAGGTATTGTCCAGGCTGAGCAGAGGCTGTGGATGGGTAACCGTGCGAAAGCTGCTGCTGGGCGACCCGCCAACGCGTTGAGTGGGGGAGCTCTCTATGGCAAGATCGTAGGTTTGCTCCAGCTCGTGCAGCTCTTGTAAGGCTTCATCAAACTGCTTGTCGCTGATAAACGGATTAGCATCATTATAATAGGCCTCATTGGCACGGTGAAGCAGATCGCGCAACTCCTCTGCGCGCTGGCGGGCTTCATTCAAAGTCATGAATGTTCAGTAAAAGTTAAAATGCCGGTCGGTTTACAATGGAATCGGGCGCGGCCACGTTATCGGGCAGCTCCAGTGGTACGGGTGATGCCCACTTCGGGTCAGAATCAAAGAGTGAGCGGGTAAGTTCCACCATATTTTCTTCGCTGTTGAAATGGTTGACCCGGGGATTATCGATACGATGGCCGTTCAGAAATAACAGCATGTCGCTATAGCGTCCGCGAAGGCGAATGGTATCGCGAAATTCGAAATTGAACCCGGTGCCTTGCTCGATCCAATACGGATCGATTCTCGGTTTTTCATCACTCCAAACCCGCACGGGATCCATCGGCCCGGTGGCGGCAAGAATGGTAAGGTATAGAATATCATCGAGTTCAGTAATGGCGCTTTCTTCCGGCGGCTGGTCGGTCAAATCGAGGATTAATCCGTTGGAAGGCCCCTCCACAGTTTCGGGAACATCATTCATATCGGCCGGTCCATCGATCGTTTCGCTGCCGGAAAATGCGTCAAACCGTACCATCAGATATACGCTAATGAACAGCACTACGGCAACGATTACGATGCCGATAACCCACACCGGTGTTTTGTGCTGTGGTTCGGCAAATCGTTTGCCCATATCGGCCCAATCCACGGAGCGAAGTTTGCTTTGGCTTTTATCAACGGCACCCGAAGGTCGAGTTGATGCCGCGGATGCTTCAGGTTTGGGATCGGGGGGTGTTTGTTTGGAGGATTCTTTATCGCCGTGAGCTGGCGCATCCGGAGAGGCTTCCTCATCCCGGGGCGTCGCTTTCGTCGGCTCCGGTTGTTGTGCCTCAAACCTCATTCCCTCGGCAGGGTGCAGGGCGGGGAAATCGTTTAGCAGCAGATGGTAGTAATTGCCCGATTCCTGCTGATTCAGGCTTTGAACCACCTGCTCCTCGTTCAGCTTTAAAGCCCGGGCATAGGAACGCACAAAACTTCGCACGTAGGTTTTAATTTCATCGGACTCCTCAAAAAGCGAACCATCCTCAATGCTTTTGAGCGTATCCATGGGAATTTTGGTCGCTTCACGAATATCATCAATTGTAAAGCCGAGGTGTTCCCGAATGGTGGCTAAATCTTTACCGATAGAGGGCATAGCGTAGGTTTAAAAGGTTCTGTACTACGGGGAAACTACTGAAATCTTTCCCCTGGTTAAAGTGCCAGGGTGGTGCAGATGTTCAAAGAATCAACAATAGTGATTTAATATGAAAAATACAGTATTCTGGTTCTAAAGCTACTTTATAAAACATCAATCGATGAAAAGTTCCCTACTGTCCCGCGTGGTGCCGTCGGCCTGGAGCGCGCTTTCTCAAGTCGCCTTTCCCGATGTATGTATTTGTTGCGGTCACGCCGTGGCACGGCAAAACCGCACACTGTGTGAACATTGCCGCCGTACCCGGTTTGATGTTTACCAACAACAAAAGGACCTTTTCTTGCCCAACCACGTTCGTTTTCTGTACGCGATGTGGGCGTTTGACCGGGGAGGATACTTGCAGGATTTGCTGCATCGGCTAAAGTACGATTACCTGCGCACCACGGGCACGGAACTGGGCCGGCTAATTGCCCGGAACCTGCCAAATTCTGTGCTGAACCCGATTGAAGAGAGCGGCCGCACCGTGTATCTGTTGCCGGTGCCGCTGCACCCGTCCAAGCAGAGAAAGAGAGGCTACAATCAAGCCGGGGCTATTGCCGAAGGTATTGCAGAAATCACCGGGTGGGAGCTGACTCCGTCTGAACTTGCCGTTCGATTACGCCATACCAAAACACAGACGGGACTGAACCGTGCCGGCCGACAGAAGAATGTGTCGGGGGCATTTTCCATCGTCCGGGCAGATGATCTTCGGGACGCGGTTGTGGTGATTGTGGATGATGTATTTACGACCGGAGCCACGGTGTTTGAGCTGGCCGATACACTTGATCACCAAATTGGAGAGGCCCGCGACGGCTTTACCGGGGTAATCACTGTTGCCGGTGCTTGAAAAAAAATTCCTATCTTTGGGCAAATCATCATCAGCTCTATGTTTGGAAACAAATCGCACAAAATTAACATTCTCGAAACCCCGTTTTCCACCATCTCTTCCGGCGGGCACTGGTTCTTTGCCACGCGCAAAAGCATTGAGGAGTATGTGCCCGGTATCCTGGAAAAAATCTCTTTCGAAAAGCTTATCCGGCGTGCGGTACACTGGGTAGACAGTGCCGATTCATTATCCATGTTGCTCTATTTCGTTCTGGCTTTCAGCCTGTCGCCCTGGCTTGCGGCATTTCTTACCCTGTTATTTCACGGGTGGTGGTATTTTACCAAAAGTGCGTTTGTAAACTTGCCAACCACGCCTTTGATCGGGTTTTTAAATAACGATCTGGTACAGGTTGGTGTGGCCGGGGTAGCCCTCAGCTTTATGGGGATCAATGGGATGTATTTCGCATTGGTTATCGGCATTGTGTATTTCTTTCTGTTTAAAATAGGCATCCTCCGCCGTGGGTGGGACCGGCTCGACAAGAAGCGCGATAGCGATAAGCTGCCGCTGAACGACCGGGTGCTCAAGATGCTGCTGGTGCGCTACTCTATGTACGAGAATATAGCGCCATCGGATGTTCAGCGGTTGGAGAAGCATGTGCAGGACGCCGTCATCAAGTATCATTCAAAAAAGTAAGATGCCAATTACGGACGTTGTTTTAGCCCGGCACGGAGAAACCGATTACAATTTGAAAAAACGCTTGCAAGGGCGGGGTATTGATGCCCCACTCAATGAACGGGGGCGCCAACAGTCGCTGCGCCTTTCAAAGCGTTTGCAGCCGTCAACCGGCACTGTCTTAACGACCAGCAGCTTGCGCCGCGCCCGCGAAACCGCCGAACCGATGACCGCTCAATATGGGGTGGAGGCCTCGGCATATAAAGAGCTGGATGAGATGGACTTTGGAATCTACGAAGGGGCTCAAATGACCGATATTAAAAGCGAACTTGAGGAGCTGCACCAGGCGTGGAAAAACGGACAAACCTCGCTCCGGGTAGAAGGGGGAGAGTCTCCGGAAGAGGTCTTCGAGCGGTCGAACCACCGCATTCGGTCGCTGTTGGAGCAGAATCTGACCGACCGGCACTTTTTTATACTTCATGGGCGATTGCTCCGTATATTGTTGTCGGCATGGCTGGGCTATGGCCTCCATCAGATGCATCGTATTGAACACAGCAACGGAGCTTATTACCGGCTGCAGTTCGACGGTGAGCAATTTATACCAAAGGAGCTGCATGTTACCGATCATTTAACAGGATTGTGAACCGCGTGGCAGGTAAAAAGGTTACATTGACAAAGGAAATTAGGTACGCATGTTATGAGTGAAAAAGTACGAACCATGTTTGCGGATATCGCAGACGATTACGACCGTATAAACAGTATTCTATCGTTTGGTGTGCACAATGCATGGCGCAAAAAAACGGTGATTGAGAGTGAAGCGAAGCCCGGCGACCGGGTTTTGGACTGCGCCACCGGTACCGGCGATTTAGCCCTGGAATTTAAAAAAACAGTGGGCCACGAAGGGTACGTGCTGGGCACCGATTTTTGCAAAGAGATGATTGAACACGCTCCGGCCAAAGCGCAAAAAAAAGAGCTGGTAGTGGAGTTTGAAGTAGCCGATGCCATGAATCTCCCTTACGATGATAACGAATTTGATATTGCCAGCATCGCATTTGGCATTCGCAATGTGGATGATCCACAGGTATGCTTGAAAGAGTTGAGCAGAGTGGTAAAGCCGGGCGGACGCGTGGTTGTTCTGGAATTTGGCCAGCCGTCGGGGCTTATGAAGTATCCTTACCAATTCTACAGCAAGCATGTTATGCCGGCGGTGGGTGGTTGGATAAGCGGCAACCGGGATGCTTACACGTATCTGCCGGAAACCAGCGCACGCTTCCCTGCAGGAGAGGCTTTTTTGGAGTTGATGGATCACACAGGCAGCTTTTCAGAACGGCGCGCGATTCCTCTAACCGGCGAGATTGCATACATCTATGTGGGGAGGGTGGCAGATAATTCATATATTGACCGCGAATGATTGTGATCAGTTTTTGAACAAAATCCTAACACCCTCCATGCAATGAACATAGAAGAGATAAAAAAATTTATACCCCATCGCTATCCATTTTTGTTGATCGACCGTGTGCTCGAGCTCACATCCGACAGTATCACCACGTTGAAAAATGTTTCTGTAAACGAAGATTTTTTTAATGGTCATTTTCCCGGAGCGCCCATCATGCCCGGCGTACTTCAGGTAGAAGCGATGGCGCAATCGGGAGCTGTCATGATTATGAAAAATGAGATTGATAACCCCGAAGAATCACTAATGGTATTTACCGGTATTCGCAACGCCAAATTCCGTAAAAGTGTGGTTCCGGGCGATCAGCTTATCATCAACGTACGGCTCGACAGCCGCAAACGGAACTTTATCACTATGAGCGGCGAAGCTACCGTTGATGACGTGGTGGTGTGCCAACTCGAAGCATCGGCAGCCATCGTACCCAGGGAACAGGCATGAGCACCCAGTCATCACCTGAAAAACCGGAGAAAGTAACCACTCAAACCGTCGTGGAGATGAAACGCCGCGGCGAAAAAATAAGCATGCTTACCGCCTATGATTATACCATGGCCGGTATTGTAGATGCTGCCGGAGTGGATGTCATTCTCGTGGGCGATTCAGCCAGTAACGTAATGGCCGGCCACGAAACCACGGTGCCCATGACACTCGATCATATGATCTATCACACTTCCTGCGTGGTTCGCGGAGTAAATCGGGCGCTGGTTATTGCCGACCTGCCGTTTATGAGCTATCAGGTTACCGCAAAGGAGGCGCTGATCAGTTCCGGACGGATGATGAAGGAGGCCGGGGCTCACGCCGTAAAACTGGAGGGCGGTAAGCCGATTGTAAACACCGTGAAGCGGATTATTGATGCCGGTATACCCGTGATGGGCCACCTGGGCCTGACCCCGCAAAGCATCTACAAGTTTGGCACCTACAAAGTACGCGCCAAGGAAGAAGAGGAGGCAGAAACCTTACTGAAGGACGCCGAACGGCTCGAAAAAGCCGGGGTCTTCTCTATCGTGCTGGAAAAAATTCCGGCAAAACTGGCTAAAAAAGTGACCGAATCTGTTTCGATTCCCACCATTGGTATCGGTGCCGGGCCCGATTGCGACGGACAGGTGTTGGTACTGCACGATATGCTCGGGTTGAATAAAGATTTTTCTCCACGGTTTTTACGACGCTATGCCGATCTGAACCAATCGATGACTGACGCTGTTCAGCACTACATCAAAGACGTGAAATCGGGTGACTTTCCCAACGAAAAGGAATTATACAATTAACATCCCAAGCTTGCGAGACGAATGAGTAAAAAACCGTTGATATTGGTTTGCAACGATGACGGTATCTTTTCTAACGGCATAAAAGCATTAACAGAGGTAGCCGCTGAATTCGGGGAAGTGAGAATCGTGGCGCCCGACCGCCAGCAAAGTGCGGTGGGTCATGCCATCACCATTAGCACCCCGCTGCGCGCCCGATCGTTTAAGCTCGATAATCGGTTTAACGGAATGGCCGTAAACGGTACGCCGGCCGATTGTGTGAAGCTTGCACACAATCAACTTTTAGATCAAAAGCCGGACCTCGTTGTAAGCGGCATCAACCACGGCAGCAATGCGGGCATCAACATTCTCTACTCGGGAACGGTAAGTGCGGCCACGGAAGGTGCCATTCTTGGATATCCCTCGATTGCCGTATCGTGTACGGACTTTGATGAGGATGCCGATCTGAGCGGGTGCCAGGAAGCGGCCAGAAAAGTAATCGATTTTGTGCTGACTCACGGCGTAGACCGCGGTGTTTCCTTAAACCTGAATGCCCCCGCCGGGCCGCTGAAGGGAATCAAATGGGCACGGCAGGCTCGCAGCCGGTATGTGGAAGAGTTTGAGGGACGTATCGATCCCCACAACCGCGACTATTACTGGATGACCGGTAAGTTTCAGCTGCTGGAAAAACATGGCGGCAGCGACATCGATGCACTCGAAAGCGGATACGCCTCCCTGACGCCCATTCAGTACGACCTAACGGCCTATCAGCAGCTCGAAAAGTACGAGAAGCACACGTTTTAAAGATTGCTCTCAGATAAGTTATAGGCCACATCCAGCCAAAAATGCTCCACGTATTTTTTGCGCTCCTTGCTAACCTGCAAATCGAGCTGTTCCATGTGGCTGAGCGGGGCCGTTTGCAGATGCGTTCCCCATTTTGAGCTTTCAACAGACACAAACGAATCGTTGATCCCTTCCTCACTAAAAATGTGAAGGTTTTGGAAGCGATAGATGGTATTTAACGGATGGCTGGTACCTTTGCCTACGGCCGCGCTAATCGAAAAATAGTGCACGCCCGGTGCATCGGGATTGTTGGCGTTGAACTCGTTCTGCACGTAGTTGCGGGTGAGCTGTTGTACCGCCTCTAATGCGTTGCTTTTTGCGTGGGGAAAAATACTCTCTCCAAACCAGTCGAACACTTCGCCCAGCTTGTCGCGCAGCAGCTCGGGTGTGGTCAGAACCAATTCCGCCAAACTGGTACCCTGATGCGGGGTAGCGATGGTTGTGAGCGACGCTATTCGGTCTGCCACACCCAGATTGGAAATAGCATATCGCATATCGAGCCCGCCCATGCTGTGGCCGATTACGTTAAACTTCTCGTAGCCGTACATCTGTTGAAGGTGTTTGATCTTTTCTACCCACTGCTCTGCTCGTGTAGAAATTTTGGCATAAGGCACAATGTTTGGCGCAAAGGCGTGGATGCCGTACGAGCGCATCGCCATGCAGGGAGCGTGCAGTGGTGAGGGGCGGATGAGTCCGGCCAGGCCTCCATACCCGTGGCACAACAGCACCGGGTAACGAACATCAATAAGATCGGGCTGGGGATATTCCGTCAGCTCCAGTTTTCTCAGAAATTTTTGTGGTTCAATGAATTTCATTTTACAAGCTCTGTCTCCGCAGGGTGGCTACGTTTCATTTAGCATTATGATGGTACGATGGATCGTGCCGTTGTATCGTACATGCAGATGCAGGTTACGTTCCGGAAATTCCACGGCACCATACAGGTTCACGCCATAAGGGCGGAGTTTCTCGTGCAACGATAAATGAATATCGGTTTTGGAGTGGGAGGGTGCAACGGGAACCCGGTATATTTTGCGCTCAAAAAGTGAATCGATTTGCACCGTTTGGATGCGCATCGTTTCCTTTGGCAGACGATGCTCTTCAAACACCGCGTTGATCAATTCATCCAATTGCGCCTGAGACTGCAGTGCGGGTGACGGATGGAACGTTGCTGAAACATGAATGGCAGCCGTTGCCACGCACGATAATAGAAGCAAAAGGGCAATCCAACGTTTTTTTATCTGATCATTCTCCATAGCCAACAGTCCGTAAATAATAATTTTGCACTGTTTGAATCCCTTTGTAAAATAGAAAACTTTACGATCAGCAGCTGTGTGATTTGCAAAAGAAACCAAATCAATACGCATTGCCTTTTATCGGGTTATCTTTATGACGTTTACCTTTCAGCATGTACAGACCAGACGGCAAATCCGTGAGTTTCACAAGCTTCCGTTTCGTATACATGAACCGGATTCTCCCTGGATCCCGCCATTTAAACCGGAGATTGAGGCGTTGTTTCATCCCTCAAGCAATCCGTTCTTTCAGCACGGCACCGTTGAGCGCTATCTGGTATACACGGAAAACGATGTAGTGGCTCGCTTTGCGGTGATGAATCATACCGTGAAAGATGCTGTCTACTCTCCCAAAATGGGAGGGATCGGCTTTATCGAGATGGTCAATGATCCATCTGTGGCCAATGCAGTGATCGATTTTGCGCGCTCCTGGCACCGGAGCCGGGGGTATACCGCTTTCCGCGGCCCAATAAACGCGGCCGAAAACGATACCTACTGGGGATTGCTGATACAGAACTTCGATGCGCCCCCCATCTACGGAATGTATTATCATCCGCCTTATTACCGGACTCTTTTGGAGGCAACCGGAGCCGAAAAACTGGATGACCATTACAGCTATCGGCGGGATTTTGACCAACCGATACCGGAACGGATGCAACGCATTGCCGATCGGGTGGAGTCGCGAGCAGGGGTTCATATCCGTCCCATCGATACCGCCCATCTGGAGCGCGACGCAGAGTTTATTCGCCATGTTTACAATGCCGCATGGGCAGAACAGGATATCGAAAGCCGGGAACAGCAGTTTACCGAACTGACGAAGGATACCGTGCGAAGAATGCTAAAAAAAATGAAACCGGTTATGATTCCCGAGGCTGTTGTACTCACCTTTGTGGATGGCGAACCGGCATCGTTTGTGGTTTGTATTCCGGATTTGAATGAAGTATCTGACCGGACTGGCGGCAATCTGCGCTGGTGGCACTATCCCCGGTTGCTCCGGCTGCCCAAAAAAGCCACCCGATTACGCACCATTGCCTACGGTACGTTGCCCAAATATCGAAAAATGGGCATTGAGGCGTATTCGTTTGTGCGTGGGATTGAAATGACCCGGCAGGCCGCACCCACACTGGAGTATCTTGAAGGTGCATGGGTGAGCGAAAAAAACTGGCTGATGCAGCGCAGCCTTGAAGCGCTGGGATGCCGCCATCACAAAACTCACCGCACCTACCACTGGTCGGTGGATGAAATATGATGTAGTATTTTTTACTACATTTCCCCTCTACCTAAGTAAAAACCTGCAATTGATGACGTTTGACTCTCAATCTGACACACTTAGCCCGTTTGCAGAGTGGTTTTGGAAAGCAACCGGTGTTTTAGTTGCTGTCGCTTTTGTCATTGGGGGAGGGTTAACCCTTTTTATCCTTCTGATCGCCGGACTGTGGGAAGGATTTTCCCGAACGGAGTTTGTTTTTCTGTTTTTAGGAGGTGTGATCTACGTGTGTGCAGGGATCGCGCTTTCCGGATATGTAGCCTTTCGGCCATCTCACGCAAAAGGAGGGATTCTCTTGCTATATCTGGTACCGGTACTGGTTTTTGCCTGGCCAAAAGCAACGGATGAACAGCCTGCCGAGTGGGTACATACGTATATGACCGGAACGGAAGCGGAAGCAGCGGAAGCCCGCGATCTGCTGTTAGAACGGGGGCGGCGGGCCGGTGGCGACCGCGCCGTGCGAACACTGCTAACCTATCTGGAGGATCCCACCAATGAGGAAACGGTGCTTAAAACCGTAAAGATGCTGGGGGAGTTGAGTTATCAATATCCGCCCGTTCTTGAGGCGCTGCAGACGGTGCGAGACACAACCCGAGCCAATCCGCAACAACAGATCCTCTTTGATGCCGCCGGTGAGGCGCTGTTGGGTGTTAACCCCTATCTGAATCCCGATCAGATTTAACGGCAGAAAATGGTACCTTTTGTACAACCAGAAAAACTGAATTAACCACGGATTCATGAGTGATATTTTGCTTCGGACGAAAGGCATTTTGCCGGTACAACGTCTGAAACAGCTGGCCGGGGCAGGCGTGCTATCCAGCCATCCCGACCACCCGATCCAGGAGAATCAATTCCAACCCAACTCCATCGATCTGCGACTGGGAGAAACCGCCTACCGCGTGAGGAGCAGCTTTTTACCGGAAGATGAAACGGTAGAGCAAAAAATGAACAAACTGCTTCAATACTCTTTTTCGATCGAGAATGGTGCGGTTCTGGAGCCTAACTGTGTGTACATCATTCCGCTTCTCGAGGAGGTACATCTGCCTGAAAAAGGCGCCGGCCGTACCAACGGGAACCACGTCCGAATTGTATCTGACGAGCAGCTCACAGCCAAGGCGAATCCAAAAAGTACTACCGGACGGCTGGATGTATTTACGCGGGTCATTACCGACTATTCACACCGCTTCGAAGAGATAGAACCGGGCTACAGCGGCAAACTGTATCTGGAAGTGGTGCCCAAATCATTTCCAATTCGCGTGCGAACCGGCCACCGGCTCAATCAGTTGCGCGTTCGCCACGGGCGACAAATCCTGTCCGATGCCGAAATTCTTCGCATTCACGCCGGCGATCCGCTCTTGTTTGGGGACAATGGGGAGCCGCTTGGGATGGATGAAATCAAAGTAAAAAACGGCCTTTTTATGGGTGTGAACCTGGTAGGTGAGGAAGACGACCTGCTTGGGTACAAAGCCAAGAAACACCGTGACTTGATCGATCTGGATCATATCAACCACTATGAAATCTCTGATTTTTGGGATCCGATTACCGCCGGCAATGAAGATCACTTAATTCTGGAGCCGGAGGCGTTCTATATTTTTGCATCGCGTGAACGCTGCCGAATACCAAAGCATCTGGCCGCCGAAATGATCGCCTACGATACCGGTTCGGGAGAACTGCGCACGCATTACGCCGGTTTTTTTGACAGCGGATTTGGCGGAGATGTGGCCGATGGCGGAGCCCGGGCGGTTCTGGAAGTTCGCTCGCACGATGTTCCGTTTTTAATTGAACACGGCCAGACCTTCTGCAGCATGCATTTCGAGCCCAATATGGAATTCCCGGAATTTGTCTATGGATCAGAGATCAAAAGCAATTATCAGGGACAGGGCCTCAAGTTAGGCAAGCATTTCAAAAATCCGGTATCCTGATGCAGGTAGAGCGGTGCGTTTGCAGTAATATCACCTTTAAAGATGTGCTCTCACTGGCTCAAAAGGAGGGAATCACCTCTGTGGATGAGCTCCAGAAGCGGGGAATATGCGCACGAAACTGCAAACTGTGTGAACCCTACTTGAAAAAAATGTTCGAAACCGGCCGAACCGGCTTTTCTCCGGGTGAGGCATCTCATCGCGATTACTCTTCATGAATCAGTTCTACACATCCCCTGAGCATGTTACGGAGAAGCAGCTGACGATAACGGGCCAGGAGGCTGCGCACGCCGTAAAGTCGCTGCGTTTGCATGACGGTGATGAGATATGGGTAACCGATGGCGCAGGCAGCCGATTTCGATGTATCATTACGGATGCGAGTCCCTCGCGGGTGGTTTGCGATATAGAGGAACGTGCGGTGCACGAGCCGGCATCTCCAGCGATATATGTAGCCATTGGCGTGTTAAAAAAGCGGGACCGGATGGAGTTCGCCATTGAAAAAGGTACAGAGATTGGTGCGGCGGGATTTCTCTTTTTTCGGGGAGATCATTCCGAGAAGCCGTCGCTTAACCTGCGCAGGGCCGAAGCCACAGCGTTGAGCGCCATGAAGCAGAGTCTGCGCCTACACCTGCCGGTTGTGGAGAGTTTTAAATCGCTCGATGCCCTGCTAAAAACGCGACATGCCGCCCGGTTTTACACCGCACATCAAGATGCCACAGAGAGTTTTGAAGAGGTGATAGGAGAGGAGATACAGAATGTCCTGGCAGATAAACGGATCGTGGTGGTTGGACCGGAAGGAGGGCTGTCTGACCGTGAAGTAACTCTTTTAAAACAGGCGGACAGCCATTTTGTGGGACTTGGCAGCCATCGGCTACGGGCCGAAACCGCTGCTATTGTAGCTGCTGATCGCTGTCTGCAGGCCCTGAGACGATAAAAAAAAAGAGAGCTCAACGTTAGAGCTCTCTCGGATATTCAGAGTAGAGGGGGATTTTTTATGAATCCCGAAACAAGATCATCAATTACGATTTCTGTTTTGTTGTTGCAGAGAGGATTGTTGAGCCAGTGTTTCCAGGCGAGTCACTTCATCCCACAACTTCATCGCTTCGGTGAGCGGCTCGTTCAGATAGATGTTATCTACCGGATGGAACTTCTCATTTCCCCAAACCTGACGGGCCAGCTCGGCTTTCATCCGTCCAAAATTCATCCACACCAGCTCGTTGTACCGCTCCTGGCTAAGTGCAATATCATTATCGCGAATTTCAATATCATCCAGCTCGTTATCGATAACCATACCGGCCTCTGTCATCTGCTCCAAGAAGCGCTGCTGAATGGGCTCGGGCCAGCTGTAGTCAGTTTTGAAACGGTTAAAATCTGCTTCCCATTCAGCGCGGAACGTATCTCCTTGTTCGTCAAGGAATGATCGCACCAGATCGAGATGCACCCGGTTGGCCATCATATAGTTAAAGAGAAGAAAATTCATGGTGGTATCGCGCTGAACAATGAAGTCAGGGATGATGCCGCCGCCGCCAAAGACTGTGCGTCCGGACGCCGTACTGAAGCGTAAGGAATCGGGTACATCTTCTTTGAACTTGGTTGCATCTATCGATGCGTCGTTGCTGCGGCTGAAAATCTCAAATGCATACTCTTCACTTCCATCATCGAACGGCTTTTGAATCATTCGGCCGGAAGGAGTGAGGTACCGCGATATGGTTACCCGGATATTGCTGTTATCAACCAGTTCGTATTGCTGTTGAACAAGGCCTTTTCCAAAGGTGCGCCGGCCCACAACCAAACCGCGGTCATGGTCCTGAATGGCACCGCTAACAATCTCGCTGGCCGATGCAGACCCTTCATTTACCAGAGCAATGACCGGCATGCTTCGCAAAATACCGTCTTTGGTGCTGTACGCTTCTGAATTGAACCGGCGATGACGGCTCTCTGTGGATACCAATTTGGTGCCTCGAGGGAAGAATTCCTCGGTTATCGCAATGGCCTGACTCAGAAAACCGCCGGGGTTTCCACGCATATCCAGTATAATCCGCTCCATTCCCTGTTCTTGAAGATCCTGTACAGCGGTGATAAATTCATCGTGCGTGGTTGCTGCAAATCGGCTGATCTTAATGTAGCCGGTCCGATTGTCAATCATGTACGACGTATCGAGAGTGGTAAGGGGAATATCATCCCGCACAATCGTGAGGTTGACTGGGTTACTGGTTCTTGGCCGCTGAATCTGTACGGTTACTTCCGTTCCTTTTGGTCCGCGCAGTTTACGTTGCACATCTTCGTTGGTAAAACCAACCGCTGTGGAATCGTCTATCTTGATAATCCGGTCGCCCGACATAATTCCAAGCTGGTCGCTCGGTCCACCCGAAATGGGGGTTACAACGGTGATGGTATCGCGGATAATCTCGAACTGGATGCCAATTCCCTGAAACTTACCGGCAAACTCTTCCTGAATGCGTTCACTGTCTTCCGGTTCGATGTAGACCGAGTGCGGATCCAGAGAACTCATCATGGCGCGGATCGACTCTTCGGTGAGGCGGTCCATGTTCTTATCCGGAAAGTTGTTGGCTACATAGAGGTAGGCGTCTTCAAACCGATTCAACGCATCGCGTAAGTTGCGAACCGATCCGGCGGTAAACGTGGTATCAATCGGGGTGCCGGAAAGCGACAAGGTGGAGTCTTCCATAGCGTTGACAAAACCGACAATGCTACGCTCGAATAGATATTCCAGATCGGTGGTTCCGTAGTAGTTGTCGATCACACGGCGCTGAACCTGCATATACTTTTGGATGTTTTTTTGATCGTCTGATCGATCAATAACAACAGCGTCGAAACCGGTTAACCAAAATCCGGAGAGAATGAGAAGTACGACAAGATGGGGTGCGAGAAATTTTTTCAAGGTCATGTAGCTTTGTTTATTTCCAGTAACGACAAACAATACTGCTGCTGTATGCGAAATGTATCAAGAATCTATTACATGATGTAAAAAGATGCTATTAAAAAACGCAGGTAGCAGTTATGTGTACGATAAACGTTCATGTCGGTTCCCTCATCTTAACGCAGAAGAGAGCGTATGTCATTCCCCACTTTAAACGTTCTACAAAATAAAGTGGCTCAGATCCTTGTCGGTTACCAGCGAATCGAGTTGTTTGTTGACGTACGCTTTGTCGATAGTGATTTTTCCGCTGTGAATGTCATCGGGTACCGCAAACAGTAATTCTTCGAGTAAGGAAGAGAGAATGGTATGCAGCCGCCGCGCCCCAATATTCTCGACCTGTTGATTTACCTGTGCCGCAATGTGTGCGATTTCGCGGATAGCATCTTCCTTAAAAACAGCCTCTACGCCTTCGGTAGCCAGCATAGCCTGATACTGCTTCGTGAGTGCATTCTTGGGTTTGGTTAAAATATCAAAAAAGTCTTGCTCGGTGAGTGAGTCGAGCTCTACGCGGATGGGCAGTCGACCCTGTAGCTCGGGAATGAGGTCGGATGGCTTGGCAATGTGAAACGCTCCGGATCCGATAAACAGAATATGGTCGGTTTTTACGATCCCGTGTTTGGTAGAGACGGCACTTCCTTCAATGATGGGCAGCAGATCGCGCTGCACGCCTTGCCGGCTCACATCCGGCCCGCCGCCTTTGCCCGATTTGGCCGAACTGTCGGCTACTTTGTCAATCTCATCAATAAATACAATACCCTGATTCTGCACTCGGTAGAGTGCTTCCTGCACGGCGGCTTCGTGATCGATCAGTTTTTCGGATTCTTCCTCGAGAAGTACGTCGCGTGCCTCGTGAATCGGAAGCTTACGTTTCGATTTACGATTGGCTTTGTTCAGGTTGCCAAGCATATCCTGCATATTAAACCCCATCTCTTCGATGCCCTGTGGCCCGAAAATTTGCATCATGGGTGTTTTGCTGGATGAGACTTCAATTTCTATTTCCCGGTCTTCGAGGTCGCCATTTTTTAGCTTTTCCCGAAATCGCTCACGGGTTTTCTCATTCAGCTCATCGTCTGATGCAGAGGAGGGATCAAACCCTACCTGACCGGTGGTGGTGTTGCTGGGCGACTGTTTTTTGCGCACAGGAGGGATGAGGATATCCAGAATTCGCTCCTCGACAATCTCCTTCGCTTTCTCTTTTACCCGTTCCTGCATCTCCTGCTTCACCATGTTTACGGCAATGTCAGTGAGATCGCGAATCATCGATTCCACATCGCGACCTACATAGCCTACCTCGGTAAACTTGGAGGCTTCTACTTTGATGAAGGGAGCGCCGGCCAGTTTCGCCAGACGACGGGCAATTTCGGTTTTTCCGACACCGGTTGGCCCAATCATCAGAATGTTGTTCGGTATAATCTCTTCGCGGATCTCCGGGTCACTGTTCAGCCGCCGCCACCGGTTTCGGAGTGCAATGGCCACCGATCGTTTGGCCTCTTTCTGGCCAATAATATAGGTGTCGAGTTCGGCTACAATTTGCCGGGGTGTAAGATTTTGAGCACTGCTGTCAATCATAAAATAAAGGCTTAAATATCTAAAATAGTCAGATTGTGATTGGTGTAAATACAAATATCGGCGGCAATGTTGAGTGATGTTTCAACAATTTCGTGCGCTGTAAGATTCGGTGCGTTCTGTTTAAGTGCACGCGCTGCGGCCAGTGCATAGGCACCACCGCTGCCGATGGCCAAAATCTGGTCGTCGGGTTCAATCACATCACCCTGTCCGGAAATAATAAGAGAATGATCCTTATCCATTACCACCAGCAGGGCTTCAAGTTTCTGCAGGTATTTATCCTTACGCCACTCTTTGGCCAGTTCCACAGCGCCTCGCTGCAGATTGCCATTGTACTCGTTCAATTTCTCCTCAAACCGTTCAAAAAGCGTGAATGCATCGGCTGTAGATCCCGCAAAACCGGCTAAAATAGTCCCATTTTGAAGTTTACGTACTTTCTTCACCGTGGATTTCATCACGGTTTTATCGAGGGTAGCCTGGCCGTCACCACCAATAGCTACTTCACCATTATGATTCACTCCCAAAACGGTGGTTGCATGTAAATTCTGAAGCATCTCGTCTCTTACAAAAGGTTTAAATTAGGATTGTCTCTGCCGGGTCTGTTTTGTGCGCGATGGCCGGCTGTTACGGCTGCTGTTGCCATTCCGGTTATCCTTTGAATAGTAATCCAGATCATTTTTGTGGTTTTCGTCATCCGGCTGTTCCAACAACGTCTTTTCGTATGCCTCAAGAATCTTATCCAGCGGTTCATCGCGTAGTACCGCTTCGGTCACATCCAGTTCCGAGCCGGATAGGGTGGCCTTGAACTCATTCAATGAGGTGTTCTCATCGGCAACGAACGTAATGCGTACTTTGTATTTCAGCATCCATTTCCATCGCTGGCTTAGAAAGCCTTCTGTGAGAAACGATTTCAAAAATGGATTCACATAAATATCTGCTGCACGATATTTGGTGCTGTATTTCAGCTTGCTGATCCAGCTTTCGATGTCGGTTACAATCGTATCCTGGCTGATGACGGTTCCGGAACCGCCGCACATGGGGCACACCTTCGATACAGAGTTTACCACGCTTGGGCGAATACGCTGGCGGGTAATTTGTATGAGGCCAAAATCGCTCATGCCAATAACATTGGTCTTGGCCTGATCCTTTTTAAACTCTTTTTTGAGCTCGTCGTAAATTTTCTTTCGGTTTTTATCATCCCTAAGGTCAATGAAATCGACCACAATAATACCGCCTATATCCCGCAGACGCAGCTGTTTGGCGATTTCTCGTGCCGCTTCAAGATTGGTTTTAAGGGAGTTGTCTTCCTGCCGCTCTTTGGCTGCGTATGGTCCGGAGTTTACATCCACCACATACATCGCTTCGGTCTGCTCAAAAATCAGGTAACCGCCTGAAGGCATCCGCACCCTGGGGCTGAAGATGGAGTTCACTTCGTTGCCGATGCCCACGTGGTCAAAAATATGATCACGGCCTTTGTACAGTTCTACGCTTGGTAGTTTTTTAGGGGCAATTTGCGATACGTAGCTTCGAACCGATTTGTAGAGCTGCGGGTCGTCGATCAGCACGCGGTCGTACTGCTTGGCAAACAGATCGCGGATCAGGCTTTCGGTGATGTCGAGGTCTTTGTAAAGCAAGCTTGGGGGTGTCGAATTTTCGAGCTTATTCACCAGCCGTTCCCACTTCTGCAGAACGGTGCGCATATCGTTTTCGATCGCCTCTTTGTCTTGTTCCTGTGCCACCGTACGTACAATCACGCCAAACCCTTCGGGCAGCATATCACCGACAATCTTTTTGAGCCGCCGCCGCTCCTTTCCATTGTTGATTTTCTTGGAGAGCGCAATATATTCGCCCATAGGAATGAGCACCAGAAAACGTCCGGCAATAGTAATATCGGTCGATATCCGTGGCCCTTTGGAACCGATGGGTTCTTTTACAATTTGAACCAACAGATTCTGATTGGTCTGAAGCATCTTACCGGCAAGAATCTGCTTGTCGTGATTGCTGAGCTTATCAAAATTTTGCAGCTCCTTGTCGGCTTTTTTGTCGATGCTTTTGGGCCCGTTCATCATTTTGATGTACTGGCCGAGGTGATCGCCGGCGTCGGAAAAGTGAAGAAAGGCGTCTTTTTCCATGCCTAAATCGATGAAAGCGGCTCGAATACCACTCATAACCTTATGCACCCGGCCGTGATAAATATCACCAACCGTACGCTGGTTATCTTCCGATTCAATAAATAGTTGTGCTAACTCACCATTCTCTAAAAGGGCTACCCGGGTCTGCTTTCCCGAGGAGTGAATAATAATTTGATTTTTCATGTATGACTAAATGGTTTCTGGGCCCAACCCGATACAAACACGACGTATAATCGGTGTGTGATGATAGTACGACATGCACCTTCGGTCCAAACTGGCCAAAACGGTGGCGGGGGGCTGCAATCTTGTTACAATTTCTGTGCACGGCAGGAGTGATTGACTCCGCCGGGGTTGTCACGTAAGATAGAAAGGCTTCCTCTGTGCGGACGACCGCAAAGAGGATACTTATAAAGTACCTTGAAAAGATGTGTAAACTTCTAAATATCAAAGGTTTAGCAATTAAAATGCAAAATTGATACATATTGTAATGCATACACATGAATATAGCATGATTACGGGAAACATTAAACATGGATGATTTCTGATGAAAACTATTTACATATCGCCCGTATTCTATCCTCTCTGCGGGTGGGATGGTGTCGGGTTGCTGATTATACGGGGGCTTTACTCGTCTTGTTTTTCGCGGCGAATGGACGCTCCCAGATTGTTTAGCTTTGCTTCCAGCTGCTCGTACCCCCGATCCAGATGGTACACACGCAACACGTGAGAGGTACCCTCTGCAATGGTGGCAGCCAAAACGAGGCTCACACTGGCCCGCAGGTCGGTGCTCATGATGGCCGTTCCGGAAAGGGGATGCCCACCTTCGATCGTAACCTGATTCTCGACTACACTGAGGTTTGCTCCCAGCCGGTTCAGTTCAGGAACGTAGCTGAAGCGGTCAAAGTAGATGGTGTCCGTTACACGGCTCGTGCCCTTGGCTTGCGTCATCAATGTGGCCCACTGTGCTTGTAAATCGGTCGGAAAACCGGGGTAGATGGCTGTTTTCACATCTACAGGCCGAATCGTATCGGATGAGCGTATGTATATTTCGTCGCCCGTCAGTTCGCAGGTTACGCCTAATTTCCGAAATACGTCGGTAAATACTCCAAGCTGTGCCGGTTCGCACCCGGCAATGGTTACTTCCGATTCGGGATGCATGGCCGCAGCGATCATGTAGGTGCCGGTTTCGATGCGGTCGGGGTCGTTGCGGGCCTCGATGCCGCTCAGCTCTTCAGTGTGGCGAATGGTAAGAACAGAAGTGCCGATGCCGTCGATGTGAGCGCCCATGTTTTTAAGGGTGTTGCAGAGCAGTACCACATCGGGCTCTTTGGCTGCATTGCGGATAATAAACTGCTTTGCCCGCTTTACCGCGGCCAGCACCAGGTTGATGGTTGCACCGACACTGCTTGGATTCAGGGTGAATTCTCCGCCTTCCACGACTTCATCCGTAAAACGCCCAATCACATATCCCTCTTCAAGATCGATTTCGGCACCCATCGCTTCCATGCCTTTCAGATGGAGGTCTACCGGGCGGGGCCCCCACGCACAGCCGCCGGGCAGGGATACTTTCGCTTTGCCCTCGCGGCCAAGCAGAGCACCCAGCATATAGAATGATGCGCGCATTTTACGCACAAGGTCGTAGGGAGCTACCGTGCTGGTAAGTGAGGACGGGTCGATATGGAGTGTATGGTTCTCCTCATCAAAGGTGACCGATGCTCCGGTTTCGCGAAGCACACTATTAAATGTATATATGTCGCGAAGTTTCGGTATCAGATGCAGCGTGGTTGGCGAATCGGCCAGCAGGGCCGCGGCCATGAGAGGAAGTGCTGCATTTTTTGAACCGCTGACATGAATGGTGCCTTGTAACGGTGTTGGTCCCTCAATAACAAATTTATCCACGAGGTTCGATATCTATAAGTGGTTGATTTTTTTCTACGTTGGTACCAACACTCACCGAAACGGTTGATACCACACCGCTGCAAGGTGCTTTTAATTCATTTTCCATTTTCATCGCTTCCAGAATGGCTACCGGAGCGCCGGCTTCTATCTCATCGCCCTCGGCTACCAGCAGTTCCAGAATTTTACCCGGCATCGGTGCGGCAACGGCACCGGCCGATGTTTCGATATGCGTTTTAAAGCCGAGCTTTTCGAGCAGCAGCTGCTGATCGTCTTTTACTGTAGCCGCATGGGGCACGCCATCCAGGGTGTATTGGCAGTTGCTGCCCGACCATTCGCAATCGTCCAGAATAAAGAGCCGGGTGCCGCTGCGAACAACCAGTCGGCTTCCATTCTTCTCCACAATCTCGAAGGGTACCGGTTGATCGTTCACCACCGCTTTACCTTGATCTACATCAAGTTCAATGTCAAAAGTTTGTTCCTGAATAGTGGTTTGAAGCTTCATCGGCTCAGCGTATCTGTTTTAATCCCGTTTTGGTTGCTTTAAATTGATAATCTTCAATATGGTCGGAGTCGTAAAAGCCGGTACTTTGAGAGACAGACTCCTCTTCCATCACATCCACAAACCGGTGATTGATGAGTTTGATCAGGTCATCTCGTACGGTACCGTATGTAAATCCTGTTTCGGTGACGATATGGTTGAACTGTTCGGGGAAAATCAGTTCGCGTAAAATCCGTTTTTCGGAGATCGTCAGTTTTTCTTTGGCCATAACTGTGTCGAAGATATTGCAGGTGCCTTGCAAAGCCAAACCTTTATTCGAGCATGATGTCGCCGTAGCTGATTACATTTTGGCTGCGATCGAGCAAAATGACGCGCTGCAAGCCTCTGGTGTTTTCAAATTGCCGCAATTCGGCAGCCAGCAGCGGCACCGAGGTGAGTCCGGGCGGCAGGGGGTTGGATGCGCTTTCGAATACAATACGCTGCTCAAAATTTTGGAACAGCACAATCACCCGGAGGCCGTTTACCGATTCGATTCCGGTCACATCCACATCAATGGTGGTTTGATCGGTTATCGCTACCGGGTTGGGGCTTGCCGGACGAACAAAGACCAGCCCTTCAAAAAAAGGAGCTGTGCGCCAGTCATCAGGATCTTCGTTTACAATAGAACCGTCTGTTCGGGTCTCTGTAAACCCACTGGGCAGGCTAAACGCCTCTCTCTCAAAATCGCGCTGATCTTCGTTGTTGCTGCAGCCTTGAAGACTCACAGCCAACAGTGTAGCAAAAAAAATAAGATGAAATAGAGTGGGCTTCATAAAAGAAAATCGTATGTGAGGTAATGATCAAACCGCTGCTTACCGGCAAAAGGGTCTACAATCGATCGGTATAAATCGTATCTTGCTGAAAATGAAATATACGCAGAATGATGAAGGTTTACGGAATTAAAAATTGCAACAAAATTCGCGATACCCGTGCATGGCTCGATGAGCAAGGCGTGGATTATGAATTTGTGGATGTAAAGAAAGATCCCATCACAGACCAAAAACTTGCCGATTTTGCCCACAAAGTGGGAGTGGAGGTATTGGTAAACAAACGCGGCATGACGTGGCGACGGCTCGGGCTTTCGGATCAAGACCCCGATGAGCAAAAACTTTTCGATCTGCTGCTGGAACATCAAACCATGATCAAGCGTCCACTCATCGAAAAAGATGAAGCGGTGTTGGTAGGCTTTGACGAGGATGCCTTGCATGACTTCATTTCGTAAATATCTGATCTTGGTTCTACTTCTGGCGGGTTTTACGTCAC
Source organism: Balneolaceae bacterium (assembly GCA_047921075.1). Lineage (GTDB taxonomy): Bacteria > Bacteroidota > Rhodothermia > Balneolales > Balneolaceae > JBLRWS01. The sequence continues at coordinate 38,888 of JBLRWS010000014.1, forward strand.
AGCCGGTGTTGGCTCAACAAGGGCTTACCTACGACCGGAATCACCCGCCGTCGCTGCAGGAGATTTTGGATGCCCGCGAAACGTTTGAATACGAGGTGAAATTCGGCTTTTTGACTCTTGGCTGGATTGATGTGGAACTGCTGCCCGACACGTTGTACCAAGGCAGATCGATGTACCATATGCGCACCCGTATTCGTTCGAACAGCCGGGTGCCGCTGGTAGGCCATCGCGAAGTGGTGTACGAGAGCTTTTTTACTACTCGTAACGACTCGATGTTCGGCGAGCTCTTTTGGCGGGATGATGTACACGAGGAAGAGTTTGATCGCGTGCGAATTCTGTTTGAGCGCCAGGCAGGACAGGTTATTTTCCTGGAACGTGGTGAGCCGACCGACACCCTGGCACTCAACGAACCGGCCAGCGGCGGCGATATTGTTTTCTACTATTCGCGTTTATTCGCCGGAACCGATGATCGTTTTCAACTCCCTGTATACATCGAAAACGAAGAGGGCTTCTTGGAGATGAGCCACGGAACCCGCACCGGTATGCAGAGCTATGACGCGTTTAAGGAGCCCATAAACACCTATTTTGCAGAAGGGCGCACCGATATCGATGGCCCGTTTGGTTTTTCGGGCCGATACCGCTCCTGGTATTCAACCGATGATTTACGGGTGCCGGTTGAGGCACATGTTCGCACTATTTTTGGAAATGTTCGGGTACGATTGATTCATTATGAGCGAGAAAACTAATCCCCATCTTCACATCGAACGGCTTCCTCACGCAGAAGGGCTGGAACTGCCCGCGTATGAAACGCCCGGTTCTTCCGGGATGGATGTGCGCGCTGCTATTCTTGATGAACTGAAACTGGAGCCCGGAGAGCGGACGTTGATTCCCACCGGATTGAAAATGGCGATACCGCCCGGCTACGAAATACAGGTGCGGCCCCGCAGCGGGCTGGCATTCCGGCACGGCATTACCATGCTCAACACGCCGGGCACCATCGATCAGGATTACCGTGGAGAGATCAAAGTATTGGCTGTCAATCTGGGTAGTGAGTCATACACCTTTCAGCGCGGAGAGCGCATCGCCCAGCTCGTGGTAGCCCCGGTGGTGCAGGCAACGTTTTCAGAAACGGATACCCTCGATGAAACGATTCGGGGAGAAGGAGGCTTTGGTAGCACAGGAATCTAAACCGACTTGTAACCAACCTCTCCGGTACCTCTCTTGAGTTTTTCCGCACGACTACAACCATACGTGAAGCTGGTAACAGGTAATCACGATTACCGGCGTCTTTGGCTCGCACAGATTATCTCCAATTTTGGGGATTGGTTTGGCATTCTTGCGGTGTATGCGCTCATACAGCAGTACAGCGGGTCGGAACTGCTGCTGGGGTTGATTATTGTTACCAAAATGATCAGCCTGGCTGCTTTTTCGCCATTTGCAGGGTACATCACCGATCGGTTCAACCGTCGGAAATTGATGATTGCCTGTGATCTGATTCGCGGCTTCATCGTGCTCGGCTTTCTGCTCATTGTCTCTTTCGAAACACTCTGGCTGGCCTATGTGCTGATGTCGGCACAGATGGTATTTTCGGCCATTTTTGAACCGGCCAAAACGTCGTCTATTCCCAATGTCACCACCTCGGCCGAGCTGGTAAACGCCAACATTTTGTCGGCCGCCTCGTGGAGCATCATTTTTACAACCGGCATGGCACTCGGCGGATTTGCAACCGCCTGGCTGGGCACCGACTTGGTCTTCATCATCAATGGCATCAGTTATGCGGTATCGGCTTGGTTCATCTTTCGGGCGGTCATCCCACAAACAGCGCTCACCAAGCAACAGAAATATGCGCAGCGCAACCCGATCACCGGCATTATGGAGGGATTTCGGTTCCTGCGCGATCACCCCTCGGTGCTTCGTCCCACACTGGCCAAGGGGATGTTCACCTGCTCGCTGGGCGCACTGGTTTATCTGCTGATTATTGTAGCCGAAGATGTGTTGATGATGGGGAGTATCGGCCTCGGCATCCTGTATGCGGCGCGCGGGGTGGGTACGGGTATTGGCCCGGTAATGGGACGGCGGCTGTTCAGAAGCGAATCGACCTGGATTTACGCCATGGGACTCTGCATGCTTTTTAGCGGTGTGATGTATGCACTGGTCAGCTTTACGGAGCTGCTGGGCCTGATGGCACTGCTGGTGATGATTGCACACCTCTCGTCGGGAGCCAATTGGGTGATGAGTACCGTACTGCTACAGCGCAGGGCACCCGATGCGTTCCGGGGACGTGTTTTTAGTACCGAGTGGCTTCTCTTTACCCTGGCGCAGTCGGTATCGGTAACGGCAGCCGCCTTGATTCTGGAATTCGGGCTGTTAACTGTGCAGCAAACGATGTTGCTCTTTGGAGGTGGCCTGGTGGTTACCGGACTTTTCTGGTTGTTGCGGATCGTGCCTCAAGAGCGGCAGTTTTTGGCGGATGATAAACCAAACGAAGCGAATGCTTAAGCCGGCTGCAGTGCGGTTTGTTTTTGCAGGGTAGTGTCGCCGTAATTAGCCCACACCATCCAGAGCAGGAAAATGATCACATAAAAGATGGTGGTTGTGGAGTAATCGTGGCTGAACGAGTAGTAGGAGGGTTGATAGAGCTGGATATAGGCGAGAGCCACAATTCGCAGCACATTTACGATGTAGATGAGAGCAATACCGAGAATCGAGAAAAACAGCCGGGAGCGCCGGTCGCCGGGATAGGCCAGGATAAAGCCAAGAAACAGCCCGATCGCCGTTATGCCGTTGCAGCCGTTCACAATCTCAATGCCGTTGGCCCCGTGCAGGCCAACCACCCGCCCGTAATAAAAAACAGATTCACCCATCGCCTGAAGCAGCCCCGCACTCACCGCTGCAATGTTGTGCGACAACGGCCCGTCGATATAGCCATTGGGCAAAATCCACAGCTCATACAGCACAAACCAGCCCAAAAATATGGCCACTACTTTGTAGAGAAAGCGGGCGATGTCGTTTGTAAAAAAATCTTTCATTCAATTTGGCGTTTCTTCAACAGAAGTATATTGCTTTTGCAGGTAAAACGTAAGCCGATTAAAGCGGATTGGGTTCTCTATTATCCCGATAAACTGCTATCTTTGCACCCCATTTGATATCATCACTCTATGATTTGGCATAACAGTACTTATTTGTGGCTATTGCTGCTCATCCCCATTATCTGGGGATTATACGCCTTTTACCGATACAAGCAGGCCGGCAAACGCTCGCGTTTCTTCGACTCGCGGCTACTGGCAATGCTGCGCCTCAACTACTGGAAAGCGGGGGATGCCGTTCGTTTCTATTGCCTTCTGGGCGCGCTGTTTTTCTTTATCATAGGCCTTGCCGGGCCCAAAATCGGTACCGAAATACGCGAAGTGGAGCGCAGCGGCGTGAATATGATGGTTGCGCTCGATTTATCACGCAGCATGAACGCTACCGATGTACCTCCCAACCGGCTGCAAAAAGCCAAATTTGAAATCAATCGCCTTATCAATCGATTGCAGGGCGATCGTATCGGGATGATTGTGTTTACCGGCGAGGCGTTTATTCAAAGTCCGTTTACACTCGATTACTCAGCCATGCGCCTTTTTCTGGATATTGTGCAAACCGATCAGATGCCGTCGTCAACCACCGATTTTCGCGCACCCATTTTGAAAGCAGAGGAGGCTTTTGCATCCATCAGTGATGAATTTTCCGATGCGGCCAATATTTTGCTCTTCATTGCCGATGGTGAAAATCACGGAGATGAATTTGAGGCTGATTTACGGCGGTTGACGAACAAGGGCGTTACTACCTTTGCGATCGGAATCGGAACGGCTCAGGGCGGCCGCATTCCCATATTTGATAATCAGGGAAACCAGACCGGGTTTCACCGCGGCCCGGACGGCTCGGAAGTAATGACCCGCCTCAGCACACAAACCATGCGCGATATTGCCCGCATTGGCGGTGGCAACTATTATGAAATCAACTCCGGCAGCGACACCATCGAACCGTTTTTCTCCCGCCTGGATGAACTGGAAAGGGGAGCGTTCTCAACACAGGAGTTCGCCGACTACAAAAACCGGTATCAGCTTCTGTTAATTATTGGACTGGTACTATTTGTGTTCGGTATCGTATTTCCAAACTTTCATCTGACCGGACAACGAACACAACCATTTGTTTCTGAATGATCAAACTATTCATCACCGACCTGGATGGGTGCATATCTCATCCGTTTACCACACCGCACTGGCCATCTATCAACGCCATTCGTGAACTGAACCTGCAGAGCCGTACCGCCGATCATGTGCCGCCGCTCTCCATCTGTACGGGACGTCCGTTTCCATACGCAGAAGCTGTGGCGCAGTGGCTCGATGTGAAACTGCCGTTTGTGTTCGAAAGTGCGGGTGTCTATCACTGGAAAGGCAACCGGGTAGAGACCGCGTTTGATAACAAGCCGGGCGCGCTTGATGCGGTGGAGTCGATACGCCGATGGCTGGCGGATTCCGTGCTGCCCGACTATCCCAACGCACAGCTCGAATTCACCAAACTGATGGACGCCGGAATTGTGTGTCCCGATACCGATATTGTAAACGAAATTTACGATCGCATTCTGCGCCGTATCGACGAAAAAGGGCTGGAACTGGAAGTGCACACCACCGACATTTCCGTGAACGTGCTGCTAAAAGGAAACAACAAGCTGGCCGGCATCCGGATGATTGCGGGGCACGCCGGTGTTGGGCTCCACGAAGTTGCCTACATCGGGGATACCAGCGGCGATGTGGTGGCCTTGAAAGAGGTGAAAATGCCGTTTGCCCCGATCAATGCCCGCGACGTAGCCAAAGAGAACGCCGACGTACTGCAGCAGGAAACGACCAAAGCGGTTCTGGAAGCGTACAAGCGGGTGATTGATTACAATATGAACCTGATAAATGAGGGCCAAAAGCACTCCCCTCCTGTGTAAGGAGGGGCCGGGGGTGGTAGCCATTAGGTTTTTAAGCTCAAATAAGACTCAAAAACCCCGTTACAACCACCCCTAAATCGCTTTGCGGGTTAAAAGAGGAGCCCTCCTTGAAAGCTCTCGGGAAGGGGACTTTTTAACTCCTTAAAAAGACATTATTAATCGATCTCAGATTAAAAGCCTGATTCATCCCTTGGTGCTTACTCCTCATCCCGTTTTACACGGACATCTTCAGCTGATTCTTTCATAATCAGCCGTCCGGTTTCGGCACCGGAACCATCCCTCAGAAACAGAGTGTCACCGCTCATCTCCCAAAAACCCTCCCGGCCGATACTCTTCATCCGCTGCGCTTGATGCGGCTCCACCGAGTACCGTTTCTCATCGGGATTGAGCAGGATGAACTTCTGTTCCGCATCGTACTGATAGGTTTGAGGCTCGGGCGGAGATTCCGTTGAGGAGCCCGGCCGTTCGCTGCCTGCGTTTATGGCAATGGTGATGCGGATGGTAATGAACACCGCCAAAAGCGCAACAATGATCAGCCCGGTTTTGGTGTCGATCTGCATCGGCCGTCAGGTCAGGTTGTCGGTTTTGCGGCGAGACTCCTCCGCCATCTCCTCGTGATAGGCGGACAGTTTTTCGGCGATGGTGCGATCGGTGATTCCCAGAATTCGTGCGGCCAAAAGCCCTGCATTTTTCGCCTTTCCGATGGCAACGGTTGCTACCGGTACGCCGTTTGGCATCTGAACGATAGAGTAGAGGCTGTCCACCCCGCCAAGTGCAGACGTTTTGACCGGCACCCCGATGACCGGCAGGGTGGTGTAGGCGGCCAGCATTCCGGGCAGGTGTGCGGCACCGCCGGCTCCGGCAATAATCACCTGCAGGCCGCGCTCCCGGGCCTCTTTGCCATAAGCGGCCATCATATCGGGAGTTCGGTGCGCCGATACCACCCGCTTCTCAAAAGAGATATCGAACGCCTCCAGCAGCTCGGCTGCCTCTTTCATTGTGGGCCAGTCGCTGTCGCTGCCCATTACCACTCCAACAATAGGTTTACTCATGAGTTTGGGGTTTTATATGATGTGCCCAATTACGTTGAGCCACCGGGCTGTAGTTTCGTTGATTATTGAAGGAGAAAGGTAAAAAAATTATCCATGGTTTTTTCCCG